>JAHEMB010000643.1 GCA_024643915.1 Rhodothermaceae bacterium
CGCCTCTACCTGAACGACGGGCGCGGGCGCTTCACACGGTCAGAAGATCGCCTGCCGCTCCGTCTCGACAGCGGCTCGGTCGTCGCGCCGGGCGACTACGACGGCGACGGCGATACAGATCTCTTCGTGGGGGGGCGTGTGGTGCCGTGGCGTTACGGCGAGACGCCTGAAAGTGCTCTCTTGCTCAATGACGGGCGCGGTCGTTTTACTGAGGCGCCAAAGGAGGCCGCGCCCGGCCTTGCCCACATCGGCCTCGTCACCGACGCCGCCTGGATCGACTACGACGGCGACACCCGCCTCGACCTGATCCTCGTGGGCGAGTGGATGCCGGTGACCGTCTTTCGCAACGCGGGCGGCGGGCGGCTAGAGGACGTAACGGCGCAAGCCGGCCTCGACCGCACCCCTGGTTGGTGGAACGCCCTCCTCGTGGACGACCTCGACGGCGACGGGGACCCGGACCTGGTGGCGGGCAACCTGGGCCGTAATACGCTCCTCCGCGCCGCCCCGGACCAGCCGCTCACGATGCACGTCGCCGACTTCGACAACAACGGCTACGCCGAGCAGATCCTCTCGCGGTATGAGGACGGCGCGGTTTACCCGATGGTGCTCAAGAACGAGCTGACGCAGCAGATCCCTTCCTTTGTGGGGCGCTTTGCCAGCCACGCGGAATATGCCGGCAAGACGCTCGCGGAGGTCTTCACCGAGAAGGAACGCGCCTCGGCTACCGTCAAGCAGGCGTACCTCCTCGAAACCTCTCTTTTCGAGAACCGGGGCGACGGCACGTTCGCCCTCAAAGCTTTGCCGCTCTGCGCCCAGTTCGCCCCCGTCTACGGCCTCCTCGCCGACGACTTCGACGGCGACGGGCACAAGGACTTGCTGCTGGCCGGCAACTTCTTCGAGATGCGCCCGCAGATCGGGCGGATGGACGCCAGCTACGGCCTCCTCCTGCGCGGCGACGGCGCAAACACCTTCACCCCGGTAGCGGCACGCGAGAGCGGCCTGCACCTCACCGGCCAGGTCCGCGACCTCGCCTTCCTCAGCACGGCGCGCCAGGGTCGCCTGATCCTCGTCGCCCGCAACGACGCGCCCGTGCAGGTGATCAGAGCGCTATGAAACGAGGGTGCCCATAGCGAGGCGTTGCAGCCAAGCCCTCTCACGTTTCCTTCGGGAATCTGCGATTTCACGCATCACTCTGTCATCCGGACCAGGCGGAAACCGAGGAAGGGGCTGCGGAAGTCGGGCCGGGCGAAGCCGCGATTGGCCAGGCGCAGGTCCATCTCGATGCTGGCCCACCCGCCGCCCCGGATGACGCGCGGGCCGAGCGAGGCTGGCGGGCCGGTGGGGTCTTCCTCGGTGCGGCGGCGGTAATAGTTGGGGTCGTAGGTGTCCTGTACCCACTCCCACACGTTGCCGTGCACGTCCGCCAGGCCAAACGCGTTGGGCCGTTTCCTGCCGACGGAGTGCGTCCGCCCGGATGCGTTGAAAGAAAACCAGGCGAAGGCTTCGAGAGTGGCGGGGTCGTCGCCATAGGAGAAGGCGGCGGGGCTGCCTGCGCGGGCGGCGTACTCCCACTCAGCCTCCGTCGGCAGGCGGTAGCGGTCGGTGCCCTCGCGCACGTTGAGGGCCGCGATGAAGCGCTGCGCATCATGCCAGGAAATCTGCTCCACCGGGCTGTCGTGGCTGGGGAAGGCACTTGGATTTTCACCCATGAGGGCCTGCCACTGCCGCTGCGTCACCTCGTGCGTGCCGATGAAAAAGGGGCGTGTGAGGGTGACAGGGTGGGGCGGTTGCTCGTCTGCCTGTCCCTGCGCCGCGCCCATCATGAACGTGCCTGCCGGGACGCGCCGGAAGGACATCCCGACGGAATTGAGGAATCGCGTCGAATCCACGGGCACCTCGAAGCGGTCGGGGAGCGGATCGCTGCCGTCGCAAGCGCCGAGGGCCAGCGCGAGGGCGGCGAGGGCGAAAAGGCGTGAGGAAAGGAGAGGGCGGCGTGGCATGGCCGGCGGGGGGAAGTCCATTAAGACCGAAGGCGCCTCCTGTTTGGTTCCGCCTTTGCGTGATGAACGTATGACGGGTTTTCCCCTGTACCTTTCGCCGCTACATCCTTATCTTTGAAGCAGGTCAAATGGCTTTGCTGCGTTCCTGTCGTCCGGCGCTTGCTCTTCTTGTGCTCTGCACAGATCTCTCCTACTCCTCTCATGAACGACAGGCCCCCTCTCACGCTCGCTCTGGTGCTGGCCGCGTCGGCGCTGCTCTGGGCGGGCTGCGCCGACGATGCGGCGCTGGTGCCGACGGCGGCGAAGATGGGCGAGGTGATTGCCGGACCCGTGATGCTGGAAGCCGTCGTCCTGCATGGCGCCAACGATCCCTTCAGCATGATCGCGAATGCAGCAGGCACGACCCCCAGCCACCCCGACGACCTCATCTACCGGCGCATCGTGGGCCTGATCCCGGTCCGTGCGCCGGACGGGCACCACGTTTCGTTGGGTGAGTGGACGCAGGCGCTGGGCCGGGCCACGATGGCGTGCAGCAGCTTCGGCTTCACCCGGTACACGCTGACTTTCGAGGGGCTGATACCCTTCGGCAACTACACGGTCTGGAACGTTCTCTACGACCGGAGCCTTTCGCCGCAGGCGCCTTTTGGGCGGCGGGTAGCCGGGGGGGCGCTCGGGCCGGCCAGCGGTGCGAAGAACGTCTTCCGGGCCTCGGCCTCCGGCGCGGGATACCTGGAGGTGTCGGTCCGGCCCGGCCCCATGGGTTTCGGCGGCACGATGCCTGCCTGCGTCCTCACCGAGGCGCAAGGATTTAAGCTCATTGTTACCTATCACATTGACGGCCAGCGCCACGGCGCCGAGCCCGGCCCGGCCGAAACGCAGGTCGATCACCTCGTCTTCTACTTCTGATGAATTTCGGCCGCTGGCGGAGCGCGCAGGAGAGCGTGCGCAGCCGGATCGCTTAAATTGGCCGACGCGGTGCTCTCCTCACCGGCAGGTTTAGTAGTATGCAAGCATTCGATTCGGTCGTCCTCCGGGGCG
>JAHEMB010000644.1 GCA_024643915.1 Rhodothermaceae bacterium
GAGTATGGTCTGACGCCCACTTTTGTTGCGATTGGAAAGGGATTTCCCGGCGGCGAATACCCAGCCTCCCGTATCCTGTTCAGCGCGGCTATGGACAGTATGCCGCAGTTCGGCGCCATCGTCACGCGCTTGGTCACCTGCGTCACGGGCATCGGGGTGCGGCCCTGCAAGAGGCCGGCCAACTGACTCTCGTGCTCGGGCGAGAGGTGGAGCACTACAACGAAGGCCATGCCGCAGTCCGCCGGCATTGCCTCGAAAAACACTTGCAAGGCTGCCAGCGCCCCGGCTGAGCCGCCCAGCCCGATGACTGGAAACGTAAGCAACGCCCTTCTCGCTGCACCGCTGTCCTCCTGAGGCATCGCCTGTTCATCTGGCGGCGCAAGGCCCTGCTTTGAACGTGGTCCCTTCGCCATTGGCCCCCCTCATCCGCAAGATTGACAGCCCCTCACAGGGCGTCGAACACCTGGTTTCAATATAGGCGTGCCCGTAGTGATGTCAACTGTAAAATCCCCCCGTTGCTTGCCTTCGGCGTTAGGATCGGAGTTTCCCCGCCTCGGCGTCGTGTCCAGGCCGCATTATTACCGGTTCCTCTCAAACCTGCCTGCTGTGCGTAGGGTAGGAAGCCTGGAGGCCCAGGCCTCCCTCCGCGCGATCTCCCGTTTATCCTCTTCCGCTGCCATGTCATTAAAGGATAACCTCAAGAAGCCCGTCGATGCCGTCGAAGAATTCTTTGACGATCTCGAACTTGGTTACAAGTGGCGCTTCAATCGCTTCAAGGATCTTAACCTCGTCCCCTACCGGGGCTACGGCACGCGCGAAGAGCTTCGTCTGCGCGGGCGCGTGCTCGACGACGAACTGGTCGAGACGGACGACGAGGATCAGTCGGTGCTCAAGAACGTCAAGCACAACCTCGAACGTCTCGCCACCAACGACATTCCCGGCGCGCGCGTTCGCCTGTCGTTCCAGGGCCGGTCGTGGGAGACTGAGACGGACGGCGACGGCTACTTCGAATTCTCGTTTGCTCCCCCCGATCCGTTACCCGAGGACATTACCTGGCACGAGGTCGAACTTGAACTGCTCTCGCCCGACGTCAGTGAGCAACCCGACGACCGCGAGGAGGTGATGTCAACAGGCCAAATCCTCGTCCCCCAACCGGACTGCGAGTTCGCCATCATTAGCGATCTCGACGACACCGTCATCCGCACAGGCGCGACGAATTTTCTGCGGCACGCCCGCACGGTGTTGCTCAACAGCCCGCACAGCCGCACCCCGTTCGCGGGCGTCGGCACGTTCTACCAGGCGTTGCAACGGGGACAGGATGGCGAGGGCCACAACCCCATCTTCTATCTCTCCAGCAGCCCCTACAATTTCTACGGCATCTTCCAGGAGTTCTTCGAGGCCCACGATATCCCCACCGGCCCCATCCTGCTGAAGGATTTCGGCTTCTCCGACAACAAATTCATCAAGGACGGCCACCAGGAGCACAAGCTGGGGTACATTCGCGAGTTGCTCAACACCTACCCCGACCTCTCCTTCGTCCTCATCGGCGACAGCGGGCAGAAGGACCCGGAAGTTTACCGGCAGATCGTCGAGGAGCACGCCGACCGTATCCTCACCATCTACGTCCGCGACGTGACGCCGGACGGGCGCGATCGGGAGGTACAGAAGATCGCCGAGGCGGTGCGCGAGCAAGGCGTGCCGATGATGCTGGTTGAAGACACCATCACCGCCGCCGAGCACGCCGCCGAGGAGGGCCTCCTCACGGAAGAGATGGTCGAAAAGGTGCGGGCCGCGAAAGCGCGGGAGGAGGAGCCTGACGACGAGGGGCTGCTGGACAAACTCTCCTGACCGCCGCGCCGCGCAAGCCGGCTAGGTATCTCCGCAGTAGATCAGAAAGGATGCTCGGGGCAGCGTGCCACACGGCTACTGGGGGGTCCAAATAAGAACTTCGAAATCCGAAATCCGAAAGAGGCCTTGACCCGACCGCTACCGGGAATCTGAACCGTGTTGGATTTCTGCGTGCCGGCATGCTGCCCCCACCGCAGGATACCTCCGTACTGACACGGGCCAACTCAGCGTGCGTTCACCATACGCCCGTGAAGTTGCTCGCCCCCGGCGGTGAGGCGATAGAAATAGACGCCGCCCTGCGCCGCCGCCGATTCAAAGACCACGTGGTGTGCCCCTGCCTGCTGCACGCCATCGACGAGGACGGCCTGCCGCCGACCCAACAGGTCGAATACTTCCAGCCTGACGTGCTGCGCGGATCGCAGCGCGTACCCGATGGTAGTTGCCTGGACGTACGGGTTCGGGTGGTTGCCCAGAAGGTCCGCCACGACCGGTTTCTCCGGCCCCTCGACGTCGGTGACCGTGCCGAACGTGACGCGCAACACGGGACGAAACGTATCGGACGCCTCCCGGCTGTCGAACCGTTTGGCCGTGGTGTTGGCCCCCTCGTTCCCGATCAGGATCCAGCCGAAATTCGACGTCGGATCATCGATCCATTGCTGCACATCGGCCACCAGTTGGGGGGTGGAGTTCCAGGTGTACCGCCGTTCCCCATCGACGCTGGCGGTGGCACTGGGCGTGGCCACGAAGTCGCCGCCGGACGTCTGCCAGGTTGCCGTATCGAAGAAGGTGTGCAGCCAGGTGGCGTCGCCGGCAACGGCTGCGGTGCCGGCGCCCTCCTGGCCCGGCGCATTCGAAGTGCTTTCGCCCCAGTCCGCCGTCACCCGGTGCAAAGCCACCGGCTGCGCCCCTGCAATCGTCTTGGACATGTTGAGGCTCAGCAAAACGCTACCGACCGGCTCGGTCGGTAAATTCTGCCCCGCCAGATCGAAGAACAGGAGGGCGCGGCGCGCCTCCCCCCCCGCCGTGTTGCCGACGAAGAGATGTTGACCGGCGCCGTTGCTGATCGCCCCTTCCTCATTCTCGAAGAGGGTATTGTCCTTGGCTGGAACGAGGAAGATCGCCTGCGCCTCTGCTGCTTGGGGGCGGCTAAGGAGGATCAGGCTGATTACAAGCAGGATGGATACGGCA
>JAHEMB010000043.1 GCA_024643915.1 Rhodothermaceae bacterium
CACTGCGTCCACGGCTTGCTCACGCTCCAATTGCGTACATCTATTTCGCAATTTGGCAGTCGGTAGTGAAGGGTAGGGCGAGGCTCAAAAATAGCAGTACGAAGAGCAGCAGTCGGTTACGCATCGGTGGAAAATGAACTGGTGAGTAGGGGAAGAGCAACGAGGAATATAACAAATGTCGAGGCCGCAAGCGACGCTTCAACCCGTGATCATCAGTTCAGGCGGCACGCCTTCACGAAGCAGCCGGGCGGCGAGGCGGAGGAGGCGCCGCTGCTCGGGCCTGGCTGCCGGAGGCTGCGGCCAGGCGAACGCATCGTGCTCACGGTCGAGGACAGGGTCCGCTCCGAGTTCGGCGGCGAAGGCAGGGGCGAGGTTGACGCGTTCGTGCTGCCATTCGTAGAAGACGTTGAGGGACGGCAGCGCCCAGAAGCAGACCGGCGCCCGGCCCGTTTCCTTGCACAACTCTCGGCGGGTCGCCTGCCACGCCGCCTCGCCCGGCCGGATCTTGCCGCCCACCATCCGCCACTGCCCTGCGAAGCCGGCCCCTTCCGCCCGGTGCATCAGGAGAAGAGCCACCGCTTCGCCGCGCAGGCGGTAGGGATACACGTCGATGACGCGGACGACGGCGTCAGGCATCAGCGAAAAATGTTGAATCTACGGGAGAGAAAGTGTTATCGTAAAGGGGGGCACGATCTCAGTGCTCTGACAAGTGGATAGTGATGGCTGACAGTGCATCCAGTCGGTTTCCTGCCCAGGCACGGGAGCGCGACGTAGCGGTGCTACGGCAAGCGACTGCAACGCCGGCAGGGAGACGGAGGGCGCGCAGAACCCATCAAGATGCGCTTGTTAGAGCATACAGAGACTGTTTGGTAAGTCAGTCTGCAGGCGAGCATGCGTCCTTTCCGAAACCAAAGCCCGCCAATTGTGAGGTGCGTCCTGGAAGTACGGGCCACTCAACCGAGTCTGGAGGCGAAGGCATCGGGGGGCTTTGGGCCGGAAAGGGCCATACGCAGCCCGGAATTACCTTACCAAACAGTTTCTCAGACAAAAGCACGCATGGAACCGACCCGAGCGGAGGCGCTCCAGCAGGAGAATGACCGGCTGCGCCGCGCCGTAGAGGAACTCTCCATACTCAACGACCTGGCCACTGCCATCGGCGCCTCGCGCGACCTCGACAAGGTCATGCAAACCATCATCCAGCGTTCGCAAAGCGCGGTGGGCGCCGAGCAGGGCGTCATCACCCTCGTCGATGGACAGGCCGACGACCCGCTGACGACGCTCGTGCGGGCCGCCGGATCGGGCGGTCACGCGCCGCTCCGGCCCGATCAGAGTCTGCTGGGCTGGATGCACCTCTACAAACGCCCCCTTTTGCTCAACGATCCGCAGAACGATCCGCGCTTCCAGGGTGCCGCCTGGGACGCCTCCATTCGGTCCGTCCTCGGCGCCCCCCTCCTCGTTCGCTCCGAGCTTCAAGGCATTCTGCTCGTCTACAACAAAAAAGACGGCGCCGGTTTCACAGAATCGGATCAGCGGCTCCTGTCGATCCTCGCGGCGCAGTCGGCGCAGATCGTCGAGAACGCGCGGCTCTTTGAAGAAGAGAAAGCCCTGCTGCGTGTGCAGGAAGAGTTGCGACTGGCCTACGAGATGCAAACGAGCCTGCTGCCCGAGGCGCCGCCCTTCGTGCCGGGCTACGACCTCGCAGGTGCCAGCCAGCCGGCCCGCACCGTCGGCGGCGACTACTTCGACTTCATCCCCGCCGGCCCGGACCGCCTCGCCCTGTGCGTGGGCGATGTGATGGGCAAGGGCCTGCCGGCAGCCCTGCTGATGGCGAACGTTCAGGCCACTCTGCGCGGGCAAACGCTTCCCAACATCTCGGCCGGGGCCTGCCTCGAACAGTCGAACACGCTCCTCTACAAAAGCATCCGGCGCGGCAGCTTCGTCACGCTCTTCTACGCCGTCCTCGACACCGCCACGCACCGCCTCATGTGGGCCAACGCCGGGCATAACCGGCCTTTTTTGCTGCGTGCCGAGGAGCCGGCGGTGGTGCTCGAAGGCGGCGACCTCGTCCTCGGCGCCCGCCCCGACGTGTCGTACGAGGAGCACACCCTCGACCTGGCGTCGGGCGACCTGCTCGTCACTTATTCGGACGGCATCACCGAGGCGATGAATGCGCATCGTGAGGACTTCGGGGAAAAGCGCCTCGCGGCCCTGCTGGAAAAACACCGCAGCCTGCCCGCCGAGACGCTTGTCGAGCGCGTGCTCGAAGCGGTAGCGGAGCATGCGGGCGACGAGCCACAACACGACGACGTGACCCTGCTGGTGTTGCGGCGGCTTTGATTCATCGAATAAGCGTCAGATTGTGCCCCCCAAGTGGAAACAAGCCTTGATTCTTTCCCGTCCAGGCCGTACCGTCCATAACAAGAAATCACCCACCCCGATCAGCCCCCCGCACTCCCATGCCCGTCAACGTCACCGAACAGCACGGCGTCACCGTCATCCAGGTCAAAGGTAAGTTCCTCGGCAGCCTCGAAGGTGACGACTTCAAACAGACCATCGACGACTTGAAGGCCCAGGGCAAAACCCACGTCGTCGTTGATCTCGGCGAGACCGATTTCATGGACTCGACGGCTATCGGCGTACTCATCAGCTCACTCACGTCGATGCGCAAGGCCGGCGGCGACGTCCGCCTCGCCAACCTGAAGAAACGCATCCGCTCGGTCTTCCTCATGACCAAACTCCTCGGTGGCGTCTTCGAGGATTACGAGTCGGTCGAGGCTGCCGCGAACAGCTTCGAGACCCATCCCCCGGCGCCGGCCACCGAAGAAGACTAACGCGGCATTACACCTTTCACGTAGGGCGACGGGGGCCACCTCGTCGCCCTTTTCTTATGACGAAACCTCCCGAGCCGGCCCTCCCCTTCTGGCGCGCGCACGGGAGGCCGTTGTTCGTTGTCTGGAGTCTCTTTTCAGGTGACAATAGGTCGTCACCGCCCAGCCTTAACTTACGCCATAACAACCACCTATGGCACCCTATTTGCCCTTTGACAGGTCAGATCGAAAAGGCTGAAAGGAGAACGACCATGACGACAGAACGACCCACCAACGAGGCCATTGCTGAGGCGCTCGAAGCCCTCGCTAACGCCCTCGATGAACGCGGCGCCAACCCGCACCGCGTGCAGGCTTACCTGACCGCCGCGCAGACGGTCCGCCACGCCGATCAGTCCCTTGCGGACCTCGTTGAGGAGGCCGGGCCGCACGCCCTCGAACAGTACCCCGGTATCGGCGACCGGCTGGCCCTGCGCATCGCCGGATTTGTTCGGACGGGGCGGCTCCAACTGCTCGAACAGATCCGGCAGGAGTTCGACCCGGCGGTGCTCTTCACACGGGTGGCCGGCATCGGCGCCGGGCTGGCGCAACGCATCCACGAGAAGCTGGGTGTGGAGACGCTGGAGGAGTTGGAACTGGCGGCCCACGACGGCCGGCTCGAACAGGTGGAGGGCTTCGGTCGCCGCCGCGTGCGGGCCATCCGCAACCAGCTCAACAGCATGCTCAACCGGGAAACGCGCCGCCGTATCCGCCGCCTGCGCCGCGACCGCATCGGCAGCGGCCCGGCCCGCCTCCGCCAACCGGACGTGGAGGCCCTGCTGAACGTGGACCTGGAGTACCGCTACCGCAGCAAGAAAGGCGAGCTAGAGAAAATCGCCCCGCAGCGCTTCAACCCGACGGGCGAGGCGTGGCTACCCGTCCTTCACACGCGGCGCGGCGATTGGACCATCACTGCCCTTTTCTCCAACACGGCTCGCGCCCACGAACTGGGCAAAATCGACGACTGGGTGGTGCTCTACGGCGAGCACCGCGACGGCGCCGAGCAGCAGTTCACCGTCGTCACCGAAACGCGCGGCGAACTCGCGGGGCAGCGCGTGGTGCGCGGGCGGGAGGCCGAGTGCCGCACCTTCTACCAGCGCTCGGCCGCCCAGACGGCCTGAGGTGCGCTGCCCATTGCTGGTGAGACACCGGGGGGCATGCCGTATCGGCACGCCCCCTTTCCTTTTGCTGCTAGCACCCCCACCTCCTGCCACACGAATTGCGAAAGAAGCACCACAGTTCCGTGACAACTGCGCGCGGGTTAGCCCCGTTGTTTTGTAGAACGACGGGCGTGCCTGACGAGGGCATGGTGTGTTCGTCGTTGCTTAGCCTACGTTCAACTAATTAAGAGGGCATTACGATGACGATCCGCGTTCCTTTCCTGAGGCCGCGCGCCTTCCCCCTGGGCCTGGCAGCCTGCCTGCTGGCGCTCGGCCTGCTGGGCTGCGATGGCCTCTCCAACGAGGTGGCACCCGAGACGACCGAGGTAGCTCAACTCGCCGAGGCCGTGGCCCAGGACCTCCAGCTATCGGCGCCGGCTACAAACACCCTTCGCGACAGCTTCGACCGGCACCGCGACCGGTTCCCTGAGCCTGGTTTCCTCTGGCACGTTACGGCCGACCTGCAAGCCAGCCTGAGCGAGGAGCAGAAACAGCGGCTCCTCGACCGGCCTGTCTTTCCCTTGAGCGCCCTGCATGGCGGCCTGCGGCCAGGCCCCGGATTTCGCCAGGATCCCCCGCTCGCGCACCTGGCCGACGAACTGGAACTCACCGACGCCCAGTTGGAGGAGTTGGAAGCCCTTCGCGCGGCGTACAAACCTCAGATCCAAGCGCTCCTCGACATGAGGAAAGAGGGTAGCCTGGATCCGGACGATTTTCGGGCGCAGCTTGAGGCCCTGCACGAAGAAATGCGGGCGGCCATGGACGCCCTCCTGACGGACGCGCAACGCACGAAGTTGGCAGCCTTGCGCGCCGAAGCGGAGACCCAGCGCGGCGCCGCACGGGAGGCCGAGCGTGCTGCCATGATCGAAGTGCTCGCCCTAACAGAAGCCCAGCGAGCCGACCTGGCGGCGCTGCACGCGCAGTGGGAGGCAGAGCGCGAGGCCCTCCGCGAGGCCTTCGTGAACGGGGAGATCGACCGCGAGATGCTGGCCGAGAGTTTTGCGGCCTTCGACGCAGCGCTGGCGGACATTCTGACGCCCACGCAGCTCGAAATAGTGCAAATCCACCGCGCCCTCCTTGCCCGACTTCAGCGCCGGATGCTGGCTCGACGAGGCGGCCCTCCAGGTGGCGGCCCGGGCAACGGCTGAATCTGAAAGCGCGTGATCAAGAGAAAGGGAGCAGGCCTAACCGGTGCGCTCCCTTTCTCTTTGCTACGTTGCGCTATACCAAATCCGGATGGAGGCTTGCTGTATGAGCAGCGCATGAGAACCAACATCCCCTGTCGCCACGCTCCCTTCCCCCTTCAAGGGGGGACAAAGGGGGATGTCCGTTTTTCAAGGGCCTTGCCAATACGCAACGGTTCAACCGGATTTGGACTCACCCCACCTGCTCCGTGCCCCAGGCCTCGGCAAGACGGGTGATGATTTGCTGCTCTTCGTCGAGGCGGGTGCCGTCGGCGTCGGCGACGAAAGCGAGGTCGCCGAGGATGGCAGCGCGCTGGTGGGCGGGTACGTGCTCGCGCACCGAGGCGAGGGCCTCCTCAAGCATCTGCTCGTCCGGCCCCTGAACGTACACGGTGAGGACCTCCTTCACCACGTCCAGTACATCCGCCTCGTCGGCGCCCGGCATCCATTCGCGGAGCTTCTCGGTGATGGCCGCCATCTCGGTGCTGCTCAGCCGGTCGTCGGTGCTGTGGGCCAGGGACAGGTAGAGGAGGGTAAGGTCGTGGACGGGCGTCCAGCGTCCCCCCGAGCCGTCGCCCAGCACGCTCCAGGCGCCGACGCGGCCTTCTTCGGGGTGAGCGCCCGGATGCACGTCCCACACGCGCACAAGGTTTTCGATGAACGAGCCCTCTTCGTAGAGGAACTTGTCATCCGCGAGGGCAACAGCCATCAGGTCGTCGAGGATTAAGGCGCGGAGGTCCTGGGGTACCACGTCGCGGATATGGCGGATGGCGTGGTTCACTTTCTCGTCGGACTGATCCTGCATGTAGTCGTCCAGCGCCTCTTTGATGGCCGAGACCACGGTGCCTTGCCCCGTCCCGACCTCCCAGGCCTTGAGCCGTTCGGCCATGGTTGCCACCTCGGCATCGTCGAGGTCCTCGTCGGTGCCGTGGGCGAGGGCGATGTAGATGAGCGCCAGGTCCTGAAGGATGCGGTGATCGCGGTCAAGCCCTTCCATAATGGTTCGCATAATCTATTGAGCATGGTTGGTCGCGAGACTTCGGCGCTTGCTCGCCAACAGCCGCTCCCCATTTAAGGCAAAGCGTACCGCCTCAAAGCGAAACAGGCACCGACACAGCGAGGGCAGGTACGCCGCCGTCAAGCGAGCGCTCCACCGGGAGGCCGTGCCCCCCAACCTTTTACAAGAACCGAACATCGCAGCCGCCGGGGTGGAGCGCCCAACGGCTGCCCTCTTCGGTCCACCCGCTTCACTCCGTCCCCACCACGGCAGGCATGCCTTTCTGTTGCAGGGCTGCGTTGAAGGCGGTGAGCTGTGACGTGAGGGCGGCCTCCAGGCGGCGTTCGAGGGCGCGCCATGCTGCGAGCACGTCGTCGTAGCGTTCCTGCGCGGCGGCGGTGGGGCGGCCTTCGGGACCGGCCACGTAGCCGTAGAGGTAGGCGATCTGGTTGTCGAGGCGCGGCGGGTAGTTGATCACGTCCTGCCCCGTCTCGGCGCGGCGCTGGACGAGCGCGTCCTCCACTGCGTTGAGCGAATCGACGAGGGTAGCGGCGTCGCCCAGGAGGTCAGCGCCGTAGCCTGCTTTGGCGGCATAGGTGGCGGTGGACTTGACCTGCTCACGGACGGAGCGCAGCCGGGTGAGGGCCTTGTAGACCTCGTTGAGGGTGCCCCGGATCTCCAACGCGAGGGCGAACTGCTCGTCGAGATCCTGTTGCGAGACGTCCTCCAGGCGCGGGTCCTTGCGAACGTCGAGGGGGACGGTGCGCACCTCGTCGCCTACGGTCAAACGCGCCTGGTAGCGGCCCGGCGGCACCTTCACGCCGCCCGTGAAGCCCCAGGTGATGAGGCCCTGTGGCTGATCGACGCCGGACGTGCGGAGGTTCCACGCGAACTTGTTCATGCCCTCCTGGGCGGGGATCGGCCCCTCTTCCTCCCACACATACCGCTCCCGCTCGAACCGCTCGGTATTGGCCACTTCGGCCAGGACGCGCTCCGCCTCGAACCGCTGATCCTCCATCCACCGCCGTTCCTGGTCGCGCTCCCGGTTCTTGATCTCGGTCGAATCGCTGGAGAACCGGCGGAGCACCTCCCCTTGCGTGTTCAGGATCTCCAACACCACCGTCTCGGTCGGCTTCTCGGCGAGGTAATACTGGAGGACGGCGCCGGCCGGCGGGCCGTCGGGCCACAGCTCGCCCCGGCCCGAGGAGGGGCTGACGCGGTGGGCCGCGCGCGGCGCGAAAAGGTGAACGTCCGCCTCGGCCACAGCCTCACCCAGCTGGTGGAGCGGCGTCAGGTCGTCCACGATCCAGAACGACCGGCCCTGCGTGGCGACGACGAGGTCCTGCCGGTGGACCTGCAAGTCGGTGATGGGCGTGACAGGCAGGTTGCGCTGAAACGGTTGCCACGTCTTGCCTTTGTCGAACGAGATAAACATTCCGTACTCCGTCCCGGCGTACAGCAACCCGGCGCGGTCGGGGTCCTCGCGCACCACGCGCACGGGGTGATCCTCGGGCAGGCCGCCGTCGAGGCGATTCCAGCTTCGCCCGTAGTCCGTCGTGTGGAAGAGGTAGGGCGCGAAGTCGTCCATCCGGTAGCGATGCACGGCGACGAATGCCTCGGCGGGGTTGTGGGGCGAGACCTCGATGCTGTTGACGGTGCCCAGATCCGGCAGGGCGCGGGGCGTCACGTCGGCCCAGGTCGTGCCCTCGTCGCGCGTCAGGTGGAGGCGCCCGTCGTCGGTGCCAGCCCAGAGGGTGCCGCGCTCGTGCGGCGAGGGCGTGAGGGCGAAGACGGTGGTGAAGACCTCCACGCCCGTACCCTCGCGCGTGATGGGGCCGCCGCCGGGCCCCTGGTAGAGCCGCTCGTTGGTCGTCAGGTCGGGGCTGATGGGCGTCCACGTCATGCCGCCGTCGGCGGAGCGGTGGACGCGCTGCGAGGCGTGGTAGACCACGTCCGGGTCGTGCGGCGAGACCTCGATGGGGCTGACCCACTGGAAGCGCTCGCGCAGATCGCCGGCGGCCTGACCGAGCTGGAGCTGCGGGTAGACCATCACGTTGCGCGTGTCGTTGGTCGTGCGGTCGTGGCGGCTGATGGTGCCGCCGTAGCAGCCGGCGTAGATGATCTCGGGGCGGTCCGGGTGGAGCGCTATCGGCCCCGTCTCGCACCCGCCGATGGAGAACCAGTGCTGCTTGGGCGAGACGCCGCCCTCGCTCCAAGAGGGCACGCTGATGGTCGAGTTGTCCTGCTGCGGCCCGTAGAGGCGGTACGGGAAGGCGTCATCCACCGTCACGCTGTAGAATTCCGCTGTGGGTTGGTTGTAATAGGTCGTCCAGCTTTCGCCCCCGTTGACCGTCACCTGCACCCCGCCGTCGTCGGCGATGGCCATGAGATTGGGTGTAGCGGGATTGATCCAGAGGTCGTGCGTGTCGCCGTGGGGCACGCCGATGCGCTCGAACGTCTTGCCGCCGTCGATGGACTTGTGGAAGCCGACGTTGAGGGCGTAGACGGTGTTTTCGTCGATGGGGTCGGCGTAGATGTGGATGTAATAATAGGCGCGCTGCCGCAGCTCGCGGTCGCGGTTGACGCGCGTCCAGCTTTTGCCCGCATTGTCGCTGCGGTAGACGCCGCCTTCCGGCTCCTCGGCCTCGACCAGCGCCCAGACGCGGTCCGGGTCGGCGGGCGAGACGGTGACGCCGATCTTGCCGACGGGGCCTTTCGGCAGGCCGCCTTTGAGCTTGTTCCAGGTATCGCCGCCGTCGGTGCTCTTGTAGATGCCGCTGTCGGCGGAGCCGCTGAGGATCGTCCACGGCTTGCGCTCGGCCCGCCACATCGCCGCGTAAATCTCGCGCGGGTTGCGCGGGTTGATGGCGAGGTCGATGGCCCCCGTCGAGTCACTTACGAAGTGCACTTTCTCCCAGTTAGCGCCGCCGTCCTTCGAGCGGTACACGCCGCGCTCCTCGTTCTTGCCGAAGGGATGGCCGAGGGCGGCGACGTAGACGAGGTCGGGGTCGCGCGGGTGGACGACGATGCGCCCGATCTGCCCCGCCTCGGGTAGCCCAATGAATGCCCACGTCTTCCCCCCATCGGTGGAGCGGTAGGCCCCCCGCCCCATCGAAGTATTGCCCCGGATGCAGGCCGAGCCGGTGCCAACGTAGATCACATTCGGATCGGAATCCGCCACCGCCACAGCGCCAATAGAGCCGCCGAAGGTGCCGTCGGAGAGGTTCGTCCAACTTTGTCCGGCATCGTTGGTGCGCCAGACGCCGCCGCCCGTGGTGCCCATGTAGAAGGTGTAAGGATCGCTGACGTGCCCCGCCACGGCGGTAGAGCGCCCGCCCCGGTACGGCCCCACCATCCGGTATTCCATCGTGTCGAAGAAAGTGGAGTCGTAGGGCGCCGCGTCCTGCGCTGTGCTGTTGTGCGTGAAGAAGAGCAGCAGGAGAGCGGGCAGGCCGAAGAGAATATTGCGTATCATGGGTCCGTGGCTGAAAGAATCGCTGGTCGAAGGAGTCGTCGTAGCGGGGGCACGGCGGAAATATAATAACCCGGATCGTGTTGTGCCGACCCTTCCTATGGCCCTGTCATACCAAATCCGGTTGAACCATTGAGGTTTGTCCCGATCATCCGAAGCCGGATTTTGTGTGGACGTATGGACGTGATTGTTTCCTTTTCCTTCGCCCACACCTCCATACGTTCACATGTCCATACAGAATCTGTGCAAGCGGATTTGGTATCACACCGCGCCTCTGCCGGGCGTTTCACGTCCTTGCGGAGAACCAACCTGTCATATCATGGTACGGACCCTGGCTCCGCCCGGCACCGCGCCACGCCTTTTTCTGCGTAAAGTGGCTTCTGCGTGATGTGATGCCTTTCCGTCTTGCTCGACGAAGAAGCTGCGTCTCCCAGCAACATGACGCAGGCTGAAAACCGCTCGCTTTCGCGCTGAACCGCATCGACCTTCATATCATCCGGCGCCTGGTGGCGGGCTACCTGCTGCTGACGATCTCGCTGATCGTTTTCTTCGTGGTGCTCCATTACGTCGAGTACATCGACGATTTCATGGACCGGGGCGCGACGATGCAGGACGTGTTCACGATCTACTATCCCAGCTACGTGCCCGAGATCGTCCGCCTGACCTCGCCTCTGGCGATCTTCCTGGCAGTGGTGTACCTGACGGGGAAGCTGGCTCAGGAACTTCAGATCATGGCGTTGCAGACGAGCGGCGTATCGCTCTACCGCCTGCTGATCCCCTATTTTTTCGTTGGCGTGTTGCTCACGGGCGGTATGTTCTGGTTTAACGGATGGATCGTGCCGACGACCAACCTGACCGTGCTGGAGTTCGACCAGAAGTACCTCAAGGACGCACCGCAGCAGATGGAGGTGAACGACATCCACCGGCAGATCCGGCCTGGCAGCCTCGTTACGGTGGGATATTATGAGAGTCGGAGCGACGTGGCGCACCGCGTCTCGCTCCAGCAGTTCACCGCCGGGCGGCACCTGGCCATGCGGATCGACGCGCAACGCATGGTCTGGGTGGACTCGCTCGGCGCCTGGCGCATGGAGGAGGCTACCCTCCGCTCCTTCGCCCCGGACGGCCCAGAGATCCGCCGCGAGATGGCCCGCCTCGATACCGTCCTCAATGTTTTTCCCCGCGACTTTAAGCGAACCGAGCGTGACGTGGAGTCGATGACGATCCCCGCCGCCGCCGAGTACGTCGAGTCGCTGCAACGGTCCGGGGCGGGGGGCATCGGACGGTCGCTTGTCGGCTATTACGTCAAGTTCGCCTACCCCTTCGCCAACCTGATCCTTGTGCTCATCGGCGTGCCGCTCGCGGCGGTGCGGCGGCGGGGCGGGCAGGCGGTGCAGATCGGCCTGGGCCTGCTAACGGCCTTCGTCTACCTCGCCGTGATGAAGCTCACCGAACCCTTCGGCTACTCAGGCGAACTCCATCCCGCCCTGACGGCCTGGCTCCCGCACGTCGCCTTCACCCTCGTGGCGCTTTTCCTGCTCTTCCGCGCCAGGAAATGATTCCATTGCGGAATGCGGATTGGTTAACCGTCGATACCACGCTACCCTTCAGCACCCAATCCGCAATCCCCAATCCCCAACCCGCAATCGTCACGCTTCCCCACCCAGACCACCGAAGGTAATCGGCTGGCCTGCCTGCTGGCGCTCGTCGATGGGACCGTGGCTACGCTCATAGCGCTCGATGTTCTCGGCCAGGGCACGCAGCAGGCGTTTCGCGTGCTGGGGGGTAACGATGACGCGGCTCTTCACGCGCGCCTTCGGCACGCCAGGCATGACGCGGATAAAGTCGAGAATGAACTCTTCCGGCGAGTGCGCGATCATGACGAGGTTCGCGTAGACGCCCTCGGCCAGCTCCTCGCTCAACTCGATATTGATTTGCGGCTTGTTGGATTGCTCTTTGGGCTGGTCCATGATGAAGGTAAAAGTTCGTGCTTTTCGAAGTTGAAACTTGATGCGTGAGGCGCCTGCCCCGACTCTGTCTATCGGGGTGAGGGGGCCTTGTTTTAACATTACAACTGGGCACCCTCACGTTTCATCCATCCCGCTTCCCGTTCCGGCCGGCGTTGGCGAGGACGCTGATGAGGTCACTTTTGGTGATGATCTCATAGTCGTGTCCGTTGGTCGGCTCGACGAGGACAGCGCCCTGTTCGAGGTAGGCCGAGAGGTGATCGAGATGGAGCGAGCGCGGCACGATGGGGAACGGCTGGCCCATCACCTCACGCACTGCCTCGTCGCGCGCGTCGGGGCGGTCGATGAGGCGGTTGAGAATGACGGTTTCGGTGAGGCTACCTACCACCTGCCCCTCTTCGATCACCGGAAGCTGGGAGATGCCATATTCATTCATCAGTCGGATGGCCTCGCCAAGCGTTTCCTCCGGGGCGACGGCAAGGACGCGACGGTCCGCC
>JAHEMB010000645.1 GCA_024643915.1 Rhodothermaceae bacterium
TTGGGGCGGGTTGCAGGCTACGTGCAGGACGACGACGAAGAAAGAGGAGTGATGGGCGAGGCCGATCTTTCCATCCTCCGCAGACAATCAGCGCGCCGGGCGGTACTCTTTAGGTACTTCGTCGGCCACGCGCTCGAAGGCGAGGTAGCCGTAGAGCGTGACGCCGTACGGGTCGAGCACGTCGCCTTTGTAGTCGAGCACGGTGGGGCCGCGCTCCAGGTTGATCCACGACTTCTGGAAGCCGGGCCGGCGGCGCACCGGTCCCCGCTGCCAGTCCAGGTACGACTGGTCCTCCATCTCGCCCTGGTAGATGATCTCGACGAAGCCGTGGAAATCGAGGAGCTTCTCGGTGGGCGCCTCGCCGGGCTTGATCACCTCCTGCATATCGAGCGGAAAGCGCTGGCTGCCCATGCTCTCCTGCGGCGAAATGGCGGTGCTGGCGAGGTTACTGCGCGAGGAGGGGCGGCTGTACGTCTCGAACCCTTGCTCCTGCACCTTGCCCGCCAGCGAGGCCAGGAGGAAGTGGCGGAACGAGCCCATGAACGCCTCCCGCCGCTTCGCCTCCCACTCAGCGGCCTGCACGGGGCTTGTAGGCTCTAGCTCTTCATACAGCGGCTCGCCGTCGTAGCGCGTGCGGTTGGAGGTGGCCTCGAATTCCTTCAGGAAATACTGCACCTTGTAGCCGAGCGCCCGGTTCTCGATGATGAGCGGGGCCGACGCCGTCGCGCGGAAAAAGCCGACCTTCTCCTCGAAGCTGAGCACTTCGGGGTTGAGGATCTCCGTCACGCCGGCGTTGGGCGTCTCACCGATGAAGAGGCCGGTGAATTTCTCCAGTTGCCGCAGCCACTTCTCGTCCCGCTCCGCCTCCACTGTCACTTCGCCCAGCTCGACGACGGATTCTTCAAGGGTGAAGTCGAAGACGTAGACTGTCGGTTCGCGCAGCATCACGTCTTTCGGCTGGGGCTCAAAGCCGACGATGGAGACGTAGAGGCGGTGCGCACCGATGGGTACCCGTTCCAGCCGGTAGCGCCCGTCGGTGTCGGTCGTGGTGCCGATCATCGAGACGGCGATGAAGACGTGCGCGCCCGGCACCGGCTGTCCCGTCTCCGCCTCGACGACGCGCCCGGTGAGGGTGGCGGTAGGCGTCTGGGCCAGGAGCGGTGCGGCGCAAAAAAGGAGGGCGGTGAAAAAAAAGAGGAAGCGTGAGGCATTCATGGCGAAGCGGGAGTCGCTGGCAAGAGGTTGTAGCAGCCCTAAGGTAGCAAGATTCCTGCCGCGCGTTCCCGGCAATTCGATTGGCCCGCCGGTCCGTCGCTGAACCGTCGAAAGGCGGCCCGGACGGTGCTCCTAGGCGTGGGAATGGGCGCGGGCTCACGCGCCGAGAGGAGCGGCTGTGCAGGGATGCGGACAGCTGGCAGGTTGCTCCGCTTGTGGCTACCCGGCTTGCTGGATGGCCTCCACAGTCGTCGGGTCTTCGAGGCTGGAGGTGTCGCCGGGATCCTGGCCGAGGTACGCGGCGCGGATGACGCGGCGCATCACCTTCGCGTTGCGCGTCTTGGGCAGGGCGCCGACGAATCGGACCTCACGCGGGCGGAGTGGCTTGCCCAACTCGTCTGTCACTCGCTGAACGAGGGCGGTTCTCAACTCTTCCGTCGGTTCCTGGCCTGATTTGAGCACAACGAACGCCACGAGTTCCTGCCCCTTCACCTCATGCGGCACGCCGATGGCCGCGCTCTCGGCGACGGCCTCGTGGGCATTGAGGATGGCTTCGACCTCGGCCGGCCCCAGGCGCTTGCCGGCTACCTTGATCGTGTCGTCGCTGCGCCCGAGGATGTACCACAGGCCATCGGCATCAATCGCCGCGAAGTCGCCGTGCACCCACACATCGTCGAAGCGGCGCCAGTAGGTGTCGAGGTAACGCGCCTCGTCATTCCAGAACCCCCGCGTCATGCCGATCCAGGGCTTGCGAATAACGAGTTCGCCCACCTGCTCGCGGACCGGGGCGCCGGTCTCGTCCACCACGTCGGCGTCCATGCCGGGGACGGGGCCGGAGAAGGCGCAGGGCTTGAGGGGCTTGAAGAAATTGCCGCACAGGATGCCGCCGCTGATCTCCGTCCCGCCCGAATAGTTTAGGATGGGCTTCCGGCTTTCGAGGACGTGCTCAAAAATCCAGCGCCAGGACTCGGGATCCCACGGGCTGCCGGTGGAACAGGCGGCGCGGAGGCTTGAACAGTCGTGATCGTGCAGCGGTTCGGCGCCGTGGGTGCGGAGGGCGCGGATGAGGGTGGGGGAGACGCCGAGGTGCGTCACGCTATGCTGTTCCACCATCGCCCAGAGCCGGCCCACGTCGGGATAGTCGGGCGCGCCGTCGTAGAAGACCATCGTGGCGCCGATGCAGAGCGTGCCGAAGACGAGCCACGGCCCCATCATCCAGCCCATGTCGGTCATCCAGTACATCACCTCGCCGGGCTTGAGGTCCATTGCGTGGTACATGTCCTGCGCGCCTTTGAGGGGGAAGCCGCAGTGGGTATGGACGGCGCCCTTGGGGCGGCCCGTGGTGCCGCTCGTGTAGATGTTCATCACCACGTCCTCCGCGCGCGTGCGCTCGGTGGCGGCCTCTACCGGCTGCCCGTCCATCAGGTCGTGCCACCAGTGATCGCGCCCTCTGGTCCACGGCCCGTCCTCGTGCAGGCCGAGGTGGCGGGTAACGATGACGTGCTGGACGGAAGGCACGTCTACCAGGGCTTCGTCGGCGGTGCTCTTCATGGCGATGGGCTTGCCGCGCCGCGTGTAGCCGTCGGCAGTGAAGAGGGCTTTGGCGGCGGCGTCGTTCAGGCGCGTGGCGACGGCGCCGGAGCCGTACCCGCTGAAAAGGGGCAGCACCACCCCGCCGATTTTGCAAATGGCCAGAAAGGCGATGCACAACTCCGGCGTCATCGGCATGTACAGCCCCACCGCGTCGCCCTTGCCCAGGCCGAGGCTGCGCAGGGCGTTGGCGCACTTGCACACCTCCCGGTTAAGCTCGGCGTAAGT
>JAHEMB010000646.1:0-1944 GCA_024643915.1 Rhodothermaceae bacterium
GCTGAAGTGTCGGGCAGATGGGGCTCCACCTCGGTGTGAGGCTCATCTCTCCCTCCAGCAGGCTCCCTGCCCGGCTCCCCTTCGCTCCACGACTCGGGCTGCGCGCCCTTCGCCTGCTTCATCACTACTATGAGGAAGTCCGACTCCCAACACCCGTTCACAAACCCCCGCTTTGGTCTTCCTCGCAGGGCTTCGCCCCCCTCCCTGGGGGGAGTGCTGGGTCTCTCGTGTTCCGTGCAGTCCGACAAAGCCTCGACATGAGCCCATGCCCCGGAAGGTCCGTGGGGCCAAGGCATACGGCCACACGATGCTGCCTGCGGACCCGGGCGAGGTCATCGGCACCTTCGACGTCAACGATTTCGGGGTTTACCCTCATACCTCGGTCTTCTTCCTGTCTACGCTTCGCACGCACCGTTACCGCCACGCACGCAAGACTCGGTTACCATCCCCATGCTTGTGGATTATGGGTCGGCCCGCCCTGCCGTCATGGACCAGGTGCTCGGCATCGTCTACCGCTGCATCGCCACGCACCTGATCAAGAAGGCTGGCTTGTCCCGTAAGAACGCTCAGGCCGGCGCGGTCACTCTGATCCAGCGCTTCGGCAGCGCGCTGAACCTGAATATCCACTTCCATAGGCTGTTTCTCGATGGGGTGTATGTCGAGCGGACCGACAGCTCACTGCGATTTCACTGGGTGAAGGCGCCGACGAGCGCTGAGCTCAGCCAACTGGCCCAGACCCTGGCACAGCGCATCGGCCGGTACCTCGAACGGCAGGGCCTGCTGGAGCGGGATGCCGAGAACAGCTCGCTGGCAGTTGAGGCCGTGGAAGCTGGGCCTTTGCATCAACTCTTGGGTTCCTCGATCACGTAGCGCATTGCGGTCGGGCCGCAGCAGGGTCGCAAGGTGTTCACCCTGCAGACGCTGCCCGCCTGCGACGAGCCGTTCGGTGACGGGGTGGGCAAGGTGTCCGGTTTCTCGCTGCACGCCGGGGTGGCGGCCCGGGCGGATGAACGCAAGAAGCTCGAACGGCTGTGCCGCACCATCAGCCGCCCGGCGGTCTCGGAGAAGCGCTTGTCGCTCACCCCGAAGGGAAACGTCCGCTACCAACTGAAGACGCCTTGACCTGAGACGGCACGACGCACGTCATCTTCGATCCGCTCGATTTCATCGCCCGGCTGGCGGTCTCAGGTAGCCCAAACCGCGAGTCAACCTGACCCGTTTTCACGGGGTGTTTGCGCCGAACAGCACTCACCGCGCGCGGGTGACACCGGCCAAGCGGGGCAGAGGTGCTCAGCATGCTGCGAGGTGGGATGGGGAGGAACCGACATCGGCCGAACGCCGCGCCTCGATGAGGCTCAAGCGCAACGCCTGAAACGGGTCTTTGGGATCGACATCGAGACCTGCTCGGCCTGCGGCGGGGCGGTGCGGATCATCGCCTGCATCGAGGATCCCAAGGTGATCGTGAGGATTCTCAGCCACCCCGATGTGAAAGCCGACGAGCCTGAAGCCTTCCGCTTGCCGCCTTGCCGGGCGCCGCCCCAGGCAAGGCTGTTCGGCTAAGCCGGATGACCTAAAGATGCCCCCAGGACTGCGACGCCAGCGGCGCAGCAACGGTGGTGGCTGGCCTGGTGGCCGGCGCAACGGGGAAAAGCGCGCCAGCGGAGCCATGATCGGGTGGATAAGAGCGCCGGGAAGCCGCTCAGAGCCGATCGACGAGTCGGAGCGACGGTTGAGACCGCGGGCTCCGACCGACGCGGGGAGCCGAGGCTGCCGGACGAACAGCCCGTTTATACGTCCTATACTGTCCGGGCTAAAGGCGAGGGGTCTACGGATTCCCTGGCGGGGACTCTAAACGGCGGACGGCTGTGTCTTAGCAAGATGCCCAACTCGATTATTTGATTGATGTAACCGTGGGCGATCATGGGCGCGTTATGCCTCAGCCTC
>JAHEMB010000646.1:1954-3027 GCA_024643915.1 Rhodothermaceae bacterium
GCGTGCATTACTGCCCTTCTTCCCGCTGATCTGCCCAGGTGTGGCGGTCTTCAGCCTGGTCTCCGGATCGCCCCGTGGCTACCGAAGGTGCTGATCCGCTGAGCGCCGCCTCGCGGACGTCGAGCAGACCGAGGTTGTTGCCTGCTGCCGGCCGGCCCGGCGCCCGGTGCGTCAGATAGAAAGCGTCGGCGACCTCGAAGACCTCTACGCAGTATGGCTGCCGCCGGTCGGGCAGGTGATAGTAGCGCAGCGGCGCCTCGGCGGGCACCAGCACGGCCGTCACCGCGACCCGTTCCCGGGCGCTGCCGTTGGGCGGCGAGCAGTGAAACAGGCGGTTGTCAAACAGCAGAGCCTGGCATGCGCGCATCGGCAGGGCAGTAAGGTAGTTGGCGCGCAGCCGCTCAACGAGGTCGGGATAGAAGAAGGCGGAGCAGGCCGGGCGCGGCGGATGGGGCGCGGCGTGACTTCCTCTGACGACCTCCAGGCAGCCGTTCGTCGGATCGACGTCGAGCAGTGGCGCCCAGAGGCCGAACGAGATGAAGCGGCTCTCGTCAACGAAGGACCAATCTTGGTGCAATGGCACCGCGCTGTCGGCCCGGCCACCGCGCTTGACGGCAAAGGTGCAGAACGCGAGGCGAAAGCCGTTGAAGAGGGCGCTAATACGCGGCTCCAGCACCGAGCGGATCGCCGCATCGACCGCGACACGCAGCGCGATGTCGTCGCTGAGGATAGTGGAATGGAAGCCCGCCTCTTCGGCCCGAGAGAAGCGGTGCCAGGCGTCTTGCAAGGCGAGGAGGTCCGCGCATTCGAGCAGCTCGACGAGCGCGAACCCGTCGTGTGAGAGCTGCGCGCCAATGCGCTCGGCGAAGGTCACTATGGTCCTCATCGCCTTCTTTCCCTGCTTCGCGCGGTCAATCGCACCGTATTCAGCCCACTCGGTCGGCCATGTGTAGGGTCCTGGTGGGACGTTTCCGGCTGGAGCAGAAGCTTGGCGAAGGCACCTTCGCCGAGGTCTGGCGCGCATTCGACCAGCAGGCAGGCCCAGGAAAACTCACGGTCGCCCTGAAGATCTT
>JAHEMB010000044.1 GCA_024643915.1 Rhodothermaceae bacterium
CACCTCGCTGGCAACCTCATCCTCCACCTCGAAGTCCTCATCGATCTCCTTCGCGTCATCCACCTCGATCTGGGTGACGGGGTCCTCCATGTTGTAATTCTCCACGACCTCCCGGATGTGGAGGATCTGGATGTCGCCGTGGTCAGGGTTGAAGATGACTTCGAAGGCCTCGTCGGCGCCGTAGCGCTTGCGGATCATGGCCCGGAAGACGTCTTCCATGATGAGCTGGAGCACGTCCCGCTCGATCCCCTTTTCGCGTGCGATTTCCGCAAACGAGCTAACAAGGTCGGTATTGTGCATGATCTATTTCGTGCTTGGTTCTTTGTGCTTTGTTCTTCGGGGCGCTACGGTGCTGCCTTTTCCCCTAAGAACGAAAGCGAGCGGAGCGAGCGCCCGAAGTACAAACTACCAGGGCAGTTGCACCCGGGCTGTTTCGATGTCTCCGTAGGTGAGGTCGAGGGTTTCTTTCTTCGAGACGGCAAGCGTGATGCCCGCGTCGTCGGCGGCGGTCAACTCTCCCTTCGCGGTGAGCGGGCCGGCTTCCACATCGGCTTCTGGACCGGCGGGGCGATAGGTCACCTCCAGCACGCGCCCGACGTTTTTCCGATACTGCCCCGGCCGAAGCAGGGGCCGGTCGGCGCCGGGCGAGGACACGTTGAGGTGGTAGCGGCCCTTGACCACGTCTTCCACGTCGAGGACGAACCCGACTTCGCGGCTGACCTCGGCGAGGGCATCCACGTCGAGCGGGCCGTCGCTGTCGAGGAACACGTCGATGGCCTGTGAACCCTTGCGCCCCCGCACTTCGAGGGCGACGAGGAACAGGTCGTGGTCCGCGATCACCTCTTCGACGATTGCGCGCAGGCGGGCCTCCATCGGGGTGCCCGGCCGTTCAGCCTGTTCAACCGTGTTTTTCGTCTCGTTCATTGCAGGCGGGGGCCTGTTGCCAAAAACGCCCGGTCCATGGGGCGGACGGGCGTTGCCACTACTCCGGTTTGCGCCAACAAAAAAGGGCGGCAGAGCCTCCCTTCCTTCACGTACCGCAAATACGTCGCGGATGCGACGACGCAAACCGCTCGCTCCACAGCCTGCAAACGACGCCTCCGGCCCGTTGTTTCCTGGCGATATAGAAAATAAGATGCAGGCGAACGCCCCGAAACAGGCGCTTACGCAGCCCCGCTTTCCTGCATCAAATACGCCTTGATGAACGGGTCGAGGTCGCCGTCCATGACGGCCTGCACGTCGGTCAGCTTCGTCTCGGTCCGGTGGTCGTTGACCATCGTATAGGGCTGGAAGACGTAGGAGCGGATCTGGCTACCCCACTCGATCTTTTTCTTCGTCCCTTCGCGCTCGTTCTTGGCCGCCTCCTGGATGTCGCGTTCGAGGCGGTAGATGCGGCTCTTGAGCATCGTCATGGCCCGCTCCCGGTTCTGGAGCTGGCTGCGCTCCTCAGTGCATTCGGCCACCACGCGTGCGTCCTCTCCGTTGCTCAACTCGCCCACCCAGATGAGCCGGACGCCCGTGCTGACCTTGTTGACGTTCTGCCCGCCCTTACCCCCTGAGCGGAAAGTTTGCAGTTCCACCTGGTCGGGCCGGATGTCTATTTCGATGGTGTCGTCCACCTCGGGGTAGACGAAGACGCTGCTGAAGGAGGTGTGGCGCCGCCCACTGCTGTCGAACGGTGAGATGCGGACGAGGCGATGCACGCCCGACTCGGCCTTGAGGTAGCCGAACGCGAACGGCCCCTCGACACGGAGCGTGGCGCTCTTGATACCGGCGCCCTCGCCCTCCTGGTATTCGAGGAGTTCGACCTTGTAGCCGTGCTGCTCGGCCCAGCGGGTGTACATCCGCAGGAGCAGGTCGGCCCAGTCCTGGCTTTCGGTGCCGCCCGCGCCGGGGTTGATCGTCAGGATGGCGTTGCGCGCGTCGTCCTCGCCGCTGAGCATGTTGCGGAACTCGAGGTTCTCTAGCTCTTTTTCGAGGCGGCGCGCCTCGGCCTGGATCTCGTCCTCCAGGTTGGCGTCCTCCTCGTCGGCCAACAAGCGGAGCGTCTCCACGTCCTCGGCGCGGCGCTCGAGCGTGCTCCAGGCGTTGAGCCATTCGTTCTCCGCCGCTACCGCCAGTTCCACCTTGCGCGCCTCGTCCGGGTTGTTCCAGAAGTTCGGATCGAGGCGAAGCTGGTTCAGTTCGGCGACGCGTTTTGTTCGGGCATCGACGTCAAAGATAGCCTCCGAGCGTGTGGACACGCTCTAAAAGCTGGTCGATCTGATCAGACGAGTATTTTTCCATGTCCTTTGTCGCAAAGCCTTATGTACAGAACCAACCCTCAGGCGGCGGACGTATGGCCACGCCGCGCTCCTATGAGCAGGACGAGTTGCGTCCCCGCGAAACCGCCGAGCGCCCCCAGCAGCAGGCCGATACAAACGGTGAGGGCAACGACCGCCGCGCCGGGGAGGTTTCCCAGCAAGCCGCCCATCGTCCCCGCCATCGCCGAGGTCGCGCCGGCCGCGACGAGGTAGTTGTAAACGACCAGCCCCGCCCACGCCAGCCCCACGCCGAGCGCGCCGATGAGCCAGCCGCACCGCACCACCCACACGCCCGCGACGACGCCGGCCAGGAGCGTCCACGCCCAGCCGAAGGCCAGGTGCAGCACGAGTGCGAGGAGCGCAGTGAAGGCGATTTTCACGAGTGGACTAGGACGTGTCTGCAAACTCAATTCTAGTAGAAAAAAAACGCACCGTTTCTATTGTCTTTCCCGCGAAGGCGGGACACGAGCCGCAGGCGACTGACAAAGTATCCAGTCTTTGCAAACGGCTTTTGGCATCCGTCCCGATACATTACATCGGGATCTGCGATGCTGGGTCCCCGCCTTCGCGGGGAAGACGCAAAAGGGACTTTGCAGATACGCCCTAGGCTTCACCGTTGGCCCGCCGCCGCCGCTCTGCAAAGCGCGTGATGCGCCGGACGGCCTCCTCCACCTGGTCGAGCGCGGTGGCGTAGGAACAGCGGACGTAGCCTGCCCCGCTCGGCCCGAAGGCATCGCCGGGCACCACGGCCACGTGCTCCTCTTTGAGCAGGCCCTGGGCGAACTCCTCGGACGAGAGGCCGGTGGAGCGAATGTCGGGGAAGCAGTAGAAGGCGCCCTCCGGCTCGAACGTGGGCAGCCCCGCCGCCCGCATCCCATCGACGATCGTGCGGCGGCGCTCATCGTAGGCGCGGCGCATGGCCTCTACGTCGTCCTGGCATTCCTTGATAGCGGCCACGGCGCCGTACTGCCCCACCGCCGGAGCGCTCATGATGATGTATTGGTGCAGCTTGTAGATCGCCTGGTAGATCTCGTTGGGCGCGCACGCGTAGCCGATGCGCCAGCCCGTCATGGCGTAGTTCTTCGAGAAGCCGCCGAGGAGGACGGTCCGGTCGCGCAGGGCCTCGATGGAAGGCAGGCACGTGTGCCCCTGCGCGTACGCCTCGCCGTAGATGAGCCGGTCGTAGATCTCATCGGAGATCATCAGCAAATCGTGCTTCACCACCACCTCGGCGATCTCTTCGAGCGTTTCACGACGCAGAACGGCACCCGTCGGGTTGCTCGGATAGGCCAGGAAGACGACTTTCGTGCGATCGGTGATGCGCCGCTCCAGGTCCTCCGCCGTCACCTGGAAATTGTTCTCAACGGAGGTGGGTACGTAGACGACCTTGGCGCCCGCAAAGATTGCCGTGGGGCCGTAGGAGACAAAGCAGGGCTCGGGGATGAGGATCTCGTCGCCCGGTTCGAGGAGGGCCAGCATGGTGAGTTGCAGCGCCTCACTCACGCCCACCGTGGTCAGGACCTCCCGCGACGGGTCGTAATGGACGCCGTAGCGCGTGGAAAGCTCGTTCGAAACGAGTTCGCGGAGTTCGAGCAGGCCAGCGTTCGAGGTGTACCCCGTCTTGCCGGCTTCGAGCGAGGCGATGGCGCCGTCGATGATGGGGCGCGGCGAAACGAAATCGGGCTCGCCGATGCCGAGGGAGATCACGTCTTCCATCGTCGCGGCGATGTCGAAAAAGCGCCGGATGCCGCTGGGCGGTACCGACTGGACGCGCTTGGTGAGGCGGGCGCTCAGGTCGAGGCTGGCGGGAGGAGCTTGCATGGGGCGTAGGCGAAAAGGTGAGCGGCTCGGGAAAGACCGTGGTGTCGCAAAATAGGCATGGCGTCTCCGTTGTAAAAGGAAAATGCATGGAAGATCCACGCCAGGCAGGTGTCCGAGCGGCAGGCCGGCGCGTTAGCTTGGTACGCAGACGAACCTTGCACCTTTTCCTTTTTCGAGCATGCCTGAGCAATTCCAGAACTACATCGATGGCGCGTGGCGCGATGCCGCCGACGGCGCAACGTTTGAGAGCATCAACCCCGCCCGTAACAGCGACGTCGTGGGCCTTTTCCCTGACTCGAAAGCCGAGGACGTGGACGCCGCCGCCCGCGCCGCCCGCGAAGCCTTCAAATCGTGGAGCCGGATGCCCGCCCCGCAGCGTGGCGAGATCCTCCGCCACATCGGCGACGTGCTGACCGAGCGCAAGAACGACCTCGCCTTCGAGATGACGCGCGAAATGGGCAAGCCGTTTTTTGAGACGAAGGGCGACGTGCAGGAGGCCATCGACACGGCCTACTACGCCGCCAGCGAGACGCGCCGCCTTTTCGGCCACACCGTGCCGAGTGAGTTGCCGGACAAGTTCAACATGAGCCTCCGCCGGCCCGTGGGCGTGGTGGGCGTCATCACCGCGTGGAACTTCCCCGTGGCCGTACCGACGTGGAAGATTTTCCCCGCCCTCGCCGCTGGCAACACGGTCGTCTTCAAGCCCAGCGAGGACGCGCCGCACAGCGGCATGCTGCTCGTGCAGGCCCTCCTCGACGCGGGCGTCCCGGCGGGTGTCCTCAACCTCGTGCAGGGCGCGGGCGCAGCGGGCCAGGCCATCGTCGAGCACCCCGAGATCAACGCCATCACCTTCACCGGCTCCTCTGAGACGGGCGCGAAGATCGGGGCCGTGTGCGGGCGCATGCACAAGCGGTTCTCGATGGAGATGGGCGGCAAGAACCCGATGATCGTCCTCGACGACGGTGACCTCGACCTCGCCGTGGAGGGCCTGTTGTGGGGCGTCTTCGGCACCACCGGGCAGCGCTGCACCGCCACCAGCCGCCTCATCGCCCACGAAGCCATTCACGACGACCTGGTGGACCGCCTCGCGGAGAAAGCGAAAGCGCTGCGGCTGGGCTACGGCAACGAGGACAACGTGGACGTCGGCCCGCTCATCAACCAAAAAGCCCTCGACAAAGTGACGCGCTACATCGGCATCGGCCAGGACGAAGGCGCGCGCCTCGTTATCGGCGGCGAGCGCGCCACCGGCGACGGCCTCGACGACGGCTTCTTCTTCGAGCCGACCATCTTTACCGGCGTCACACGGGACATGCGGATCGCGCAGGAAGAGATCTTCGGCCCGGTCCTGTCCGTCCTCAAAGTGGGTAGCTACGACGAAGCCGTGGCCGCAGCCAACGACACGAAGTACGGCCTGTCGTCTTCCATTTACACCAAAAACGTCGCGCTCGCCTTCAAAGCGATGCACGACATCGAGGCCGGCATCACCTACGTTAACGGCCCCACGATTGGCGCCGAGGCGCACATGCCCTTCGGCGGCGTCAAGCAGACGGGCAACGGTCACCGCGAGGGAGGGTGGGAGGTCTTCGATTTCTACACCGAGACGAAAACCATCTACGTCGATTACTCCGGCAAGCTGCAGAAGGCACAGATCGACAACGTGGAGGACTGAGCGGTCTGTCGCACCCCTGAATTTATTAAGCGCTGAATGGCAACGCCGGATTCTAGAAGCCTGCTCTGATTCGTCAGGGCAGGCTTCTTTTTTGCCTGCCCGACGCGCCACCGTCACAGGAGATCGAAAGCGGAGCCCGCCGGCATGTGCCGCGGCTGTCGGTAATTGCTGAAGATACTTGTAAATGAACTCCCTACATGGTACCCTTATGAAAACAGGTACTATTCACCGTTCTTACAGAGTCATGAAGGTCTCCCTTTCTAAATCCGTCGGGTTTGAAGGCTCCAATCGCTCGGACGACGTGAAAGCGGTGCAGGCGGCCCTCAAGGAGGCCGCCCGGCTCACCCTCGACCCGCGCCTCGATCCTGGCCCCGTGGACGGGGCATGCGGCGTAGGGACCGAAGGCGCCATCGAACATTTTCAACGACACATCGGAATACGCCGCCCCGACGCAAAGATCGACCCGAATGGCTTTACCCTCCGCCGCCTGAACGCCCTCCTGGCCCTCGACGAGGTGGAGATGGCCTTCCCTTTCAAGAAATCGTCGAAGTTTCCCTTTCATGGTGCGGGAGCGGGGATGCGCGCCTTCGGGTCACGCCGTTCTAGCGGCACGCGGGCGCACGCCGGCATCGACCTCTACTTCCCAGACTTTACCGACATTTTTGCCCTGGCAGACGGGGTCGTCAAACGCGGCCCCTACCCCTTCTACCTGAAGACCTTCGCCGTCGAAATCGATCACGGCCCCTTCGTGGCCCGCTATGGCGAGATCGCGCCCGAGCAGGCGTGGGCCGTCGAAGAGGGCGACCAGGTGGAACGGGGGCAGAAGATTGGCCGGATCGGAATCCTGACGAACAAGAATGGGAGCCGGCTGGGCGTACCCTCGATGATGCTGCACCTGGAGCTGTACGATAAGACGGAGACGGGCAAGCTCACGCGAGCCTCCGGCACCTCCGCCCGAAACTCCGCCGGGGTGCCCTACTTCCGCCGCCGCGATCTCATCGACCCGACGGGCTTCCTCCACCGCGCGGCGCTCCCTGGCTAGGCTGTAGGTTTGTGCCAGCGGTGGACGTGTGTATAAGCACCGTTTGGTAGCGCTGGCATCGGCGCGGTAGAACCCGCTGCTACGGGCCAGCCGGGGCGCCAGCGTCCTGAGCACGTTCAGGCACCGGGCGCATACCTTCGCTCGCACAGTCCCTCCATTGCGACCGCGGAGTGGACCTACAGGAACAACGTGCCACTCGAATGCCGCCGTCCGGGCACGCTGCCGGACAAGCCGTTCATCGAATCGTTCAACGGCAAGCTCTGGGCGGACTGCCTGGATCAACATCATTTCGCCACGCTGGAGGAAGCCAAAGTGTTGATCGAGGCGTGGCGGAGGGAATACAACAAATACCGTCCCCACCGAGCGCGGGGCAGGCTGCACGTGTTCGATGAGGAGGACCGTAACGGTCCAGGGCAACTGCTGGGACCACGCCCCGCATCGAATCAGCTACGATTCAAGGGGCTCACTGGCACACGGTACGCGAGACTAAGTGCCTATTCCGTGACCTGCCTGCTCAGCGCGTTCGAGTGCTCAGAGCCATCCAAGTCCCGCGTGGTGGACGGTTCGCGCGACGCGTCGAACGTGTGTGGCAACCTCTTTGCCAAACGGTGCCCTGATCCTTGTTTACGGAGATGTCGCGGAAAGCGTTAATACACGACGGAACAACGCAATGCAGCCGATAAACCACTCGACGGTTTCAGCGTTGCTCCGTCGTCGGTGATTCCGTAGCTTTTGGAGAGGTCGCCGCCGCGGCGTGGCAGCGTATCGCCCCCATAGGGCATTTGATCATCGAACGAAGGGAGACTGACCATGCGCACTCTTGCACAGAAAGCGAGAGCAACGCAGCCGCTTCCGTCTGCCAAGTCTACAATCCTCGTTCGAGCACCCTGGGGGCAAAATAATGAGGTAAACGCAATCATTCCCTTACAGCGCGAGGTCGGGAATCGGACGGCGCAACGACTGCTACAGGATCAGAATGAAGAGCACAAACAAAGGGTGCTTCCCAGTACATCACCTCGCTGTGCCCACGATTTCAGCCGAATACCAGTCTATCCTGGCACACACGGTATCATCCAACGGAAGGCGCGCAGCACCGCTGGAGGGGCCGGCGCTGCCACGACGGACACCGGGGCAGCGCTGGTGCAGCCCGCGCTGAAGAGTGATCGAGACAGCGGTGCCCGCGCGCACGCGGGCGTTCCTCCGCCTGGGCCGTGGAGCCCCTCGCTCCGCGGCCGGATGGTCAACACGGCGATCCCGCCGGCGCCACCCGTGGCCCACCACTCGCCGCCCAAGACGGGGGCCGGCAGCCGCAGTAGCCCCAAGGTGCCCGCAGCAGATCCGCTCGTGGTAAGCGCGATGAACACCGACACCTGGTTTCGCTCCCCGAGCAATGCCGAGAATCCGGTAGTCGCCTGGACCGATGGAACTAACATCTTCCTCTCACCGAGCCAGAAGCAGATTGACGCCAAGCGCCGCCCCGCGACCCCCGAGGTCGTGTTGAACGTGCCGGCCGGGTATGTCGCCACCGAGCTACACTGGGACCAGTTCAAGGGGGGCTCCACGATCGGGAAGGCTGTTCTGATCAATCCCGCTCCTTTCGTGGTGCTGGTGAAGAAGAAGGGCGCCGACGATCAACTCATCACAGTGAGCACCACCCTCGAGCAGAAGCTCAGCTTCATGTCCCTCGGCGGGGCCACCCACGGCGGCACCATCGTGACCATGCGCGGCGGCACGGAGATGCTGATCGCCAACGACGAGAAGGTATCGCTTGAGATCTCCGGCGGGACCGCCAAGGGACCCATCCACGCCGTAAAGCTAAAAGGCGGCTTCATTCGCTACCACGCCGGCGGCACCCACGACCTCTACATGAGCCGCTCCGGCGCCACGGCGGTTTTTCTGGTGGAGCGCTCGACCGGGGCCATCGACGGTCGCTTCTCGGGCAAGACCCTCGACGCGGTGCTCGCCAAGACCGACGGCAAGGTCGACGTCGAGGAGAAGGGCGCCACGGCGGCCGACAACAAGACCCACACCGTCGATCTCAAGACAAGCCCGCCCACGGTGACAGCCGTCCAGGGATTCACCAGCGGGGGTACCGCGTATCAGACAGAGCGGGCAAAGGTTGAGGCCCACGGGGTGAAAATCACTGAGAAGGGTGCTCGACTGGGCGTCGAGGATCTCAGCGAGGTCGACAAGATCCTCACCGAAAGCGGGACGGCCGCCGGCTTCGTCGATACCAAGGCGGCGCTCGAGGCCTACCGCGATCGTAAAAAGGCGAAGCCGATGGATCCCATCCTGGTTCTTGAGAAGTTGGTCGGCGTCGAGTACGCCGGCGGCCAGGTCCCGTCGGACGGGAGCACACCGCACTTGTTCATCCAGGAGCCCTTCGAGGCCACCGCCACCAACCGTGCTGCGACTGTTCGTCACGAGATGACCCACATCGTCATGGACGTGAAGGACAACCTGTCGTCTGGCAAGATCCCCAAGCGGCTCGAAACCGTTTTCAAGATCCTCTCGAAGCCCACCTTCTCCTTCCTCCCTGATGTCGAGGGGACCGGCAGCACACGGGGGACCGAGTTGGCGGACGAGTCCCGCTACTCCGGCGCCGGCGACACCGCGATGGGTCACCCCGAGGATAACGTCAGCGAGTTCACCGCCAGCTTTGTGACCTGCGCCACCCTCTTCTGGCCGTCTCTGACCGCATCCATCACCAACGCCCAGCAAGCCGGTGACCAAGGCGGCGGCACCAAGGGCACCGAACTGCTGAAGCTCTACCAGGAGGTATGGGATCTGATAGATGCCAATTACATGCCACTCGGGCCACGGCTGTACTGAGACCTCACCGTCTCAGCTCCGCGCAACCGTACGGTCGTGTTTTGCTTGCCTCCCCTGCACATGTGCCTTCAATTTGGTAATTTCCCCTTGCCTCTTCTACCCGCTGGATAGGGTTAGGACGTTGGCGCGCAGGGGTGATAAAGGGCCGAAGATCAACGCAGGGTGTTTTGATGCAGTCTCAGGAAGTAACGGCCCTGCTGGCCGACCTCCAGGCCGGGCGCCAGTCGGCCATGAACCAGCTTGCGCCCCTGCTCTACGACGAACTGCGGCGGCTGGCCCATCATAAGCTGCGCTACGAGCGGGCCCATCATACGCTCAATACCACGGCGCTCGTCCACGAGGCCTATCTGGGCCTGGTGGAGCAGACGCAGGCAACCTGGCAGAGCCGTGCGCACTTCCTCGCGGCGGCGGCCCAGACGATGCGCTTCATCCTCCTCCACTACGCCGAAAAACGCCGGGCGCTCAAGCGGGGCGGGGAGGCGGTCGGCGTCCCCCTGGACGACCTGCACGAAGCGATCACCGAGGAGCGCGCCGACGAACTGCTGGCCCTCAACGAGGCCTTGAAACGCCTGGCAGACTTCGACCCGCAGGGGGCCAGCATCGTTGCGTACCGTTATTTCGCGGGCCTGACGCAGGGCGAGATCGCCGAAGTGATGGGACTGTCCGAGCGTACGGTGCGCCGCCGCTGGCTCCGGGCCAAGACGTGGATCCGGCGCGAACTCCAGCCCCCTACCTGAACCCTGGCCGGTTCCGCCGTGCTTTTGGTCTACATCCAGTAGAGGATTACTCACTATCGAACGCGCGACAACAAGGCTTTGCGATGACGCCTGAACGCTGGGAAGAAATAGGCAACCTCTACGAGCAGATGCTGAAGTGCCCGCCTGCGCAGCGGGCCGCCTTCCTGGACGGGGCCTGTGCCAGCGACCCGGCCCTGCGCCGGGAGGTCGAGAGCATGGTGGCGACCCACGAGGCCGACCCCGACTTCCTCGAACGGCCCGCGTCTCTCCTGCTGGGTCCACTCCAGACGATCCAGACGAGCGGCGAGTTGCCGGATGAAAAGACGTACCTCGGGCCGTACCGGCTCGTGCGGCCCCTCGGGCGCGGCGGCATGGGAGAGGTTTTCCTCGCCGTGCGTGAGTTGGCGACTGTGCGGCAGACGGTGGCCCTCAAGGTGCTACGGCCCGGCCTGGAGCAGAGCGACCTCGTGCGCCGGTTCGCCGCCGAGCAACAGATCCTTGCCCAGCTCGCGCACCCAGGCATTGCCCGCCTGCTCGACGCCGGGCACACTGCGGACGGGCGCCCCTACCTCGCCATGGAGTACGTCGACGGCGAGCCCATCACCGCGTACTGCGACCGGCACCAGCTGACGGTGGAGCAGCGCCTGCGCCTGTTCGTGCAGGTCTGCGAGGCGGTGCAGTTCGCCCATCAGCACCTCGTCATCCACCGCGACCTCAAGCCGTCGAACATCCTCGTGGCACTCCCGGCCTCGGCCCGCCCCGAGGAAGGCCAGGTGAAGCTCCTCGATTTCGGCATCGCCAAGATGCTCGACCCCGATCCCCGCGACACGTCGGTGCTTTTGACGCGGACGGGCCAGCGCCTCCTGACGCCCGCCTACGCCAGCCCCGAGCAACTCGACGGCGCGCCTATCGCCACGACGAGCGACGTGTACAGCCTGGGCGTGCTCCTCTACGAACTCCTCGCCGGGCAACGGCCCTACGCCCTCGAAGGCAAGACCGAGTCCGAAGTCGCCCGCCTCCTCGCCGAAGCCGCCCCGATGCTGCCTTCCATGGTCGTCGCGCAAACGACAGCGAACAGGGAGACAGCACCCGCGGCGGGGCCGGTCGACGTGGGGCGGGCGCGGCGCAGCAGCCCGGAGCGCTTGCAGCGCCGCCTCCGGGGCGACCTCGATACGATGGTGATGATGGCGCTGCGGAAGGAGCCGGAGCGGCGCTACCGTTCGGCGGAAGCATTGGCTGAGGACATCGAGCGGCACCTCGGTGGGCTGCCGGTCCGGGCGCGGGCGGACACGCTCGGTTATCGGGCGCGTAAATTCGTGCGGCGGAACCGGTGGACTGTGGCAGCGGCGACCGCTTTTGTGATCCTGCTGGCCGGCTTCGCCGGAGCGATGGCGCTCCAGCAGGCCGAGACCGCTCGCCAGCGCGACCGCGCCGAACGCGAACTGGCGAAGTCCGAGTCAGTGACGGGCTTTCTGACGGCGCTTTTCGAGGCCAACCGGCCCAGCGAAGCGCGCGGCGACACCATCACGGCGCGGGAGCTTTTGGACCGGGGCGTGTAGCGCCTCGAAGCCCTGGACGATCAGCCGGCGGAGCAGGCGCGCATGATGGACCTCATCGGCGGCATCTACCTGAACCTGGGCGAATACAACAAGGCCGCACCGCTCGTGGAGCAGGCCC
>JAHEMB010000647.1 GCA_024643915.1 Rhodothermaceae bacterium
TGAGAGCCGCGCTATGGTAGCCCCAGCCGTGCTCCACGCGGTGCCGGTACCAGAGCGTCTCCTCGGGGATGTTGCCGTACCAGATCAGCATGTACTGGCTGAAGGCGATGTACGCCCAGAAGACCGTGAAGGCAAACATCCACTTGCCCAGGTCGTGGTAGTGCTCCGTTGTGATGACGCCGCGCACCGCCTTTCCATAGCGCTGCAAGAGGATGGCGAGGAGCGCGATGCAGGCGTTGGCCGCCCAGAACTACCCGGCAAAGATATACACGCCGAAGATCGTCGAGAACCAGTGCGGGTCGAGCGACATCAGCAGGTCGTAGCTGGCGAAGGCCACCGTCACACCAAAGACTGGGATACCCCAGGCGCTCACCTTCCGCAGCTTCGCGGGAATCTCCCGGTCGGGATCCACGTCTTGCAGGAGCGAGAGCGAGTAGAGGCGGTAGGCGAGGTACGTCCAGATGGCGAAGTAGGCGAGGACCCGGACGATCCAGAACGGCACGTTGAGGTAGGGCTGCTTGCCCGCCAGGAGCGCGTCGTATTCAGGGCTGGCCGGGTCCATCACCTCATGGTGCGTCCAGTGGTAGAGGTCGTGCATCCCGAAGAAGATGGGGATGAACAGCACGGCCAGAATGGGAAAGGCCCACACCATCGCCTCGGGAATGCGACGCACGACAATGCTCCACTTGGCCCGTGTGATGTGGTGAACGAGCAGGAAGAAGAGCGCCCCGAGGGTGATGGTCAGGCAGAAGCTCCACCCCACGAGGTAGGAGAAGTAAAACTGCGCCGGATCGATCACCCAGCCGACGACGGAGAGAACGAGGAGCGCCACGCCGAGAAGCGCCGGAATGCCCCAGGCGCGGGCGTTCGCGTTCTCCCAGCGGTAGGCCGGCGCCGCGTGCTCGAACGTCGGCTCAAACGGGTCGATCAGCCGCGTAGGGAACGAGCTTTTTCGTAGGAATAAGGCCATGAATTTCTTGGCTTCGGATGAGTGCCGTTTTCTATCGTTCTTGCTGCCTCAGAGACCCTGCCTTTATCAACCCAGTGAAACGTGAAACGTGAAACGTGAGGGTGCCCTACTGAAACGATCAGGCAAGCACCCTCACGCATCACGTTTCATTGTGCCCGTTTCATTCCCCCGCCCCAGGCGCGGCGGGGGCGCCGCCGGCAGCCTCGCCGCCCGGCGCCGTGCCCGTCGTTGCTTCGATGTTGGCGCGGACGCTCGGCGGCAGGTCGGCCTCGGAGGCGCGCTGGCTGCGCTGGAGTGCCCGCACGTAGGCGACGATGGCCCAGCGATCCGCCACCGGGATCTGCTGCGCGTAGCCCGGCATGTTGCGCACGCCGTTGGTGATGACATCGTAGAGGTAGCCGTCGGAGACCTCAATGAGGCGGGCGTCGTGGTAGCTGGGGGCAGGAGTGTAGCCGTAGCCGCCCGTCATGATGATGCCCTGGCCGTAGCCCGCCTGGCCGTGGCACACCGCGCAGAAAATGTCGTAGCGCTCTTGCCCGCGTTCGAGCAAGGCGCGCGTGACCGGCACCGGCAGGTCCGCCACGTAGTCGCCACCGGGACTCCGCCCCTGGTAAAAGGCAACGTCCTCGCGCAGCATCCCACGCGCCACCGTCCCCGGCACGGGGGGCCGCATCGACCGGCCGTCGGCGAAGAACGGGTTAAACTCCTGCGGGTCGAACCGCTCCTGGAAGTCCATGTTGAGGTTCGGATGGATCGGCGGGTCGTCCGACTGCATCCCCCGGCACCCGACCAGCAGGACCACCGCCAGCGCTATGAAAGTCAGCTTTTGCATGTTTTCTAACTTGTGCCTTGATCTAGCATTTCGGAGAGCGAGGAGCGTTTCTATCGCTCCTCGCGATCTTCCTTTTCGGCCACGCCGTGGTCCTCAATCACCTCTACATTCACCGCCCCCAGTTCGCGCAGCATCGACTCGGTCGCATCCACGTCGAAATGCTTGTCGCTGGCAGCCACGTGGAGGAAGAACCCGTCGTCGGTGGCGCGGGCGAAGCGGCGGGAGTAGAAGAGCGGGTTGTAGGGGCGCGGCAGCCCGTTGAGCGCCAGCATCCCCCCCACCGCCCCGAAGGCCGACAGCAGGATCGTCAACTCGAACATCACCGGCACGGACGGCTCGATGGAGAAGAACGGCTTGCCGCTGATGTTGAGCGGGTAGTCCACGCCGTTCATCCACCACTGCATGAGGTAGCCCGTCGCCAACCCCGTCAGGCCGCCGCCAAAGGCAAGCGGCCCCACGAGCGAGTTGCCCAGCCCCATCGCCCGGTCCATCCCGTGGATGGGAAACGGGCTGTGCGTGTCGAAATGTTTGTAGCCGGCTTTGTGCACGCCCTCGGCGGCGTGCAGGAGGGCGCCGGGATCGTGGAACTCGGCCAGCAGCCCGTACGGCTCGCCGGTCTCGCTCTCGTAAATCCCCATCGACGCCTTGATGCGGCGGATGATGTCCTTTAGCATCGCTCTATGTGCTCACGTTGTAAGGGTCGTCCGTGGTCCGTCGTCAGATCTTATCCTCGTCCTTCTCCGCACCGTGCTCGTCCGGGTACTCCGACTCCGGTTGCTGGTAGGCCGGCGCGGGCGCGGCGTGCTTGTGCGCATCGTAGTAGTGCGGGTCGGCCTCGGGCATCACGCCTTTCACTTCGGAGATCGCTACCATCGGGAGGAAGCGGAGGAAGAGCAGGAATAGGGTGAAGAAGAGGCCAAACGAACCGACGAGGGTCAGCAGGTCCACCCAGGTGGGGCTGAAGTAGCCCCAGGAGCTCGGCACGTAGTCGCGGTGCAGGCTCGTCACCGTAATGACGAAGCGCTCGAACCACATGCCGACGTTGACGATCAGGGAGGTGACGAACATGAACGGGATGCTGCGCCGGAGCCGCTTCACCCAGAAGAACTGCGGGAAAAGCAGGTTGCACGACATCATGATCCAGTACGCCCACGCATACGGCCCCGTCGCCCGGTTAATGAAGGCGTATTGCTCGTACGGCACCCCCGAGTACCA
>JAHEMB010000648.1 GCA_024643915.1 Rhodothermaceae bacterium
GATCCAGAGGAGGAACGAGCCTTCCTGCCCGGCCCAGAACGAGGAGAAGAGGAAGTGGGTCGGGAGGTCGCGCGAGGAATACTGGTAAACGTAGGCGTACTGAAACTGATGGGTGAGGATTAGGTAGAGGAGGATGCCCGAGGCCGCCACCACCGCCGCCGCCATCACACCCCACGCGGCCTGGGCGATGCGGCGCCATTCGATCAGGTCGTGCTTCGCGGCCCAGAAATAGGCGAACCCGGACAGCCCGCAGGCTACGAAGGCGACGAGGAGTAGGAGGTGACCGGCGGTACCCAACATATGCGTCTCGGTCCTCGCTGATAAGGATGGAGGAAGGCGTCTATGGCTTCAAACAAAATAGCCGAAAGCGGTTTCCATAGCAAAGGGCCGGGGCGTCAAAAATCGGCGCACGTTGCTTGAGTTATGGATGAAGCCCATATCACCCCCACCGCTTCCGCGCTCCCTCATCCTTCCTCCTGCATGCAGTAGGGAGAAGGACATAGTACATCGAAATAGAAAAGTGAATGCGTGACCTGATCTTCGACCTTATCCCGCACGCCCCCAAGCTCGGCCTGTTTGTCGCGCCGCACCTGCCGGCGGACCGAGTGGGCAACGCGGTGCGCGACTTCGGGGCGCCGATGCGAGAGGTCGAGGTGGTGGCCCTCTACGACGCCACCCTCCGGGGCAACGGCAAGGACGGCGCCCTCTTCGCCGCCGACCGGTTCGTCTTTCAGAACAACGATCTGGAGCCGCCCCAACTGGTGCGCTACGAGGATCTCATCCGGGTCGAGACAAAGCGGAAGCTCCTCGGCGGGCGGAAGATCGGGTTCGACGTGAACCGGGGCCGCGCCACCGTAAACCTCACACTCGACTTCTCCGGCAAACCTGAAGCAGCGCCTTACGTGGCCCGCTTTCTCAACGAGGCCCTCCTGCGTGGCGCCGCCGCCGAGATGGACGCGCCCCCCGACGGAGAAACGGATCAAGCCGCCGTCCGCCGTGCCCTAGACGATCTCCGCCGCCAGAACCAGCTCAGCGACGACGATTACGCCCGCCTCCTCGCCGCGTTGGGCGACTGACGGCGAGGGTGACTTGTGGATGTGCGCAACAGCGATTATGTTACAGGCATCTCCTTCTCGACGCAACCGGAGGTACCTGCCATGCAGCCCTACCAAACTATCCTGACAGCTCTCGCCGGGCGGGGCGACGAGGGCAGCGTCATCCACGAAGCTGTCCGCCTGGCCGATGGCCTTGACGCCAACCTCGTCTTCCTCCACGTCAACGATCCCACCGCTGGGCAAATCTCGATGATGATGGAGGCGGTCCCCCTAGTGACCGAAGACGATCTGCGCGAGCAAGTCCGGTCGCTCGGCTACCCGAAGCGGGCCGACTCCTTGCGCATGGACATCGTCACTTCGGCCAATCTTACGGGCGCCATCGCGGAGGCTACCCAGGCCGCCGACCTCGTGGTGTTGGGTCATCGTCAAAAGAACCGTTTCCTGTCGGCCCTCACAGACGCCGCCGATAAGAATCTGGCCGACCTCGTAGCCTGTCCCGTGGTTATCGTCCCGGCGCGGTAACGCTCAAGAGGCATGCGGGCGTCCGAGCGCATCGAGCATTTCATCGGCGGTGATGTACTTGATGCGGGGGCGGCCGTGCGGCGCGCCGCGCGCGGTTTCCAACGCGTCCACCCGCTGCCAGTCGGCGTAGGAGAAAAATTCGGGCCGGCGCTCGCGGAGGAGAGCTTCGATGGCTTCGGGCGCAGGGTGAGCCGGATCGAGGACCATGCCTGCCTTCGCATCTGCGATCATGCAGGCCACGGTTTCCTGCGCGTCGGCCTTGTTGGTGCCGATGACACCCGTGGCCCCGCGCTTGATCCACCCCGCTGTGTAGGCGCCCACCACCTGCTCGCCCGTCTCGGCGTTGGTCACCCGGCCCTGCTCGTTCGAGATGACGCCCCATCGTTCGTTGAACGGCACGCCGGGGATGGGCACGCCCGTGTAGCCGATGGAGCGGAAGACAAGTTGCACGGGCAGCGTCTCGTACTCGTCGGTCGCTTTCGGGCGGAGGCTGCCTTTTTCGTTCTCATAAAGCCGGTTACGGACGATACGCAGCCCTCGCACCCGCCCCGCCTCGTCGCCCAGGATCTCGACGGGGGAAACGAGGAAGCGAATCACGAGGGTTTTGGGCTTGCCGGTGGGTTCGCGCCGGGCGAAGTCCTGCACGATCTCGACGTTACGCTGTACCGTGCGTTCCGGGTTGGCGTCGAGGTATTGCTGGCTGAGCGGATCGAGTGCGGCTTCGTCGGCAGGGATATGTACGTCGGCGCCTTCGAGTTCGCCCAACTCCTTCACTTCGGGATTGGTGAAGGCGGCCTGCACCGGGCCACGCCGCCCCAGCATGTATACCGTCTTGATGTTGCTCTCCCGCAGCTTTTCGAGCGCGTGGTCTCCGATGTCGGTTTTCGCCAGCTCCTCAGGCGTGCGGCAGAGGATACGAGCCACGTCCACCGCCACGTTGCCCACGCCGATGACGGCCACGGCCTCCGCCGAGAGGTCGAAGTCGAGATCGCAGTAGTCCGGGTGGCAGTTGTACCAGGCGACGAAATCGGTGGCGGAGTGGCTGCCTTCGAGGTCCTCGCCGGGGATGCCCAGCCGCCGGTCGATCTGCGCGCCCGTGGTAAAACAGATCTGGTGATAATGCCGCCGCAGATCTTCCAACGTGACGTGCTTGCCCAACTCCACGTTGCCGAAGAACCGAAAGTGCTCGTGCGAGGCCGTCCGGTCGTAGACGCGCGTCACGTTTTTAATCTTCTGATGATCCGGGGCGACGCCGGCCCGCACCAACCCGTGCGGCGTGGGCAGCTTATCGAAGAGATCGACCTGCGCCACCGGGTCATCCTGTTTGAGCAGGGCGTCGGCGGCGTAAAAACCGGCCGGCCCCGCGCCGATAATGGCGACGCGGAGCGGATTCTCGGACGTGCCTACAGGCAGCATGGGCTACTTCGCGGTTGAGGAG
>JAHEMB010000649.1 GCA_024643915.1 Rhodothermaceae bacterium
CACCGCAATACGCTCCGGTACGCCTGGCCCGTGGCGGGGCGTCGCCGCGTGCCGGTGAAGGTGCACACCGTGCATAGCATGGCCGAGAAAGAAGTGCGAGGCTACGACCGCGCCCTGCACGCCCTAGCTTTTCGTTGCGGCGTGGCGCCGGTAGCAGTTTCCGAAAAGGTGGGCGAGAGCTTGCACCGTGTCTATGGAGAGGGCGCTTATCCGGTGATTCCCAATGGCATTGACGTGGCGCGCTTCCAAAGGCCGGGGGAGGGCCGGGCTAGCTGGCGCCGCCGTGAAGGATTTCTCGCCACAGACGTACTGATTGTCAATGTCGGGCGGCTTCACCGCGCAAAGAATCAGGCGCTCCTACTGGAGGCGTTCGCCAGGGGAGCGGCAAGCGATCCGCATACCCATCTTCTGCTGGTCGGGGAGGGTCCTGAACGCGATGCGTTGGTGCAGCAGGCTCGCCAAAGGGGCCTCGAAAGCCGGGTCCATCTCCTCGGCATGCGGCGCGACGTGCCCGACGTGCTTCATGCCGCCGATGTTTTCGTCCTCTCGTCGAGTTGGGAAGCCGTACCGCTGGTGTCGATGGAGGCAATGGCGGCGGGCCTCCCCGTGGTGAGCACGACGGTCGGGCGGGCGCCCGTACTCATTGAGGAAGGGCGGACGGGCCTGCTGGTGCCGCCGAATGACGAGGCCGCCTTGGCCGAGGCGCTGGACCGGCTGCTGCGTGACACGGCGTTGCGGGCGCGCCTGGGGAAGGCGGCCGCGCGTCGTGCCGAGAACGGTTTCAGCCAGGAAGGTATGGTCCAGGGGTACAGTGAACTCTTTACCGCGCTATTAGCCCGGGCCTTACGCGAGAGGCCCGCTCAAACGGTACGATCTTGACGGAAAAGCAGACATCGAGTGTATGAAGATCCAGTTTGTAATGATGCAGTTTCCGGTGCCTTCGGAGGCTTTTGCCGCCGTAGAGATCCGCGCCTTGCAACGCGCAGGCGCTACGGTGTCGGTGCACACCTTCCGCCCTCGGCCCGCAAACGAAGAGGCGCTGTTAGATCAATTTCAGCTCTTTGAGATAAACCGCAGTCACTACACCCTGCGGTCGCTGATACGGGGCCTAAAGGCGCTTCTCCAGCGGCGCGCGCTAGCAGGGTGGATGCTCAGATTGCTGCTCAAGACCTGCCTGAAACGTCCGGGCGATCTGTGGCGCAGTATCATATTACTACCGCGCGCCTTCGACCTGCTCACGGTCGTCGAGCGCGCGCGGCCGGACGTCCTGCATCTCTTTTGGGGCCATTATCCGAGTTTGCTGGGGCTGCTTGTGATGCGGTCCCTCCCTTCCGTCGTCGTTACTACGTCCTTCGTGGCTTACGACCTAGATCGAGCCTATCCTCCGGGCAGAATGCTTGCCCGTCGTGTCCCTCTTGTCTGGACGGTCGCTCAATCCAATAGACCCATCCTCGAAGCGTGGGGGGTTCCGCGCGAAAACATTTGTGTTTCCTATCGGGGCGTTGAGGCGCCAGCTACCTCCTATAGGGGGAGGGCAAAGGTGCCGCAACGGCTGCTTGCCGTGCAGCGTCTCGTGCCTAGCAAGCGTACTGAAGAGGTGCTCAGGATTTTTCGGGTGGTCAAGGAGGCGTGGCCGGACGCCACGCTGTTCATCCTCGGCGATGGCCCGGAGCGAGCTAGGCTGGAACGGATGGTCAATACGTGGGGGCTTGCCCGCGACGTTCACTTCACCGGCTACGTGAGTCACGAAGAGGTCTTCCGGTCGATGGCGGAGGCAGAAGCGCTGCTTCTTATGAGGCGGGAAGAGTGTTTGCCTAATGTGGTCAAGGAAGCGATGGTACAGCGTTGCCTCTGCGTCGTGGCTCGTTCCCGAGGCATTGAGGAACTGGTGCAGGATGGGCGGACCGGGTTCATCGTCTCCCCCGGGGATGTGGAAGCCGCCGCAGCACGGATCAACACCATTTTTGCACAGCCCGCGGAGAGGGCAGAGATGGCCGAAGCGGCCCGCGCTCATGTCATCGCTCACTTCGATGCCGACGAGATCGCGCGGGAGCGGCTACGGCAGTGGCGCCGCCTGCAGCCTGAGGGGGGCCTATGCTAGCGGATCACCACCAGCCTCTCGACGGAGGCCCCATTGTTCGTATCAAGCGTCTTGTTGTCGGCGCGCAGGTACACTTTGTAGAGGTATACGCCGCTGCCGACGAGGTCGCCGTCCTCATCGCGGGTGTCCCAGTGCAGCTTGTTCCAGCCTATACGCAGGGCGCCTCCGTCGAGCAGGCCCGGGTCGCGCAACAGGTCGAACTGGCGCACCAGGCTCCCGTTGATGGTGAAGATGCGTAGGCGCAGGTCTTCTACCAGAGACGGATCCGCCCCGCGCAACTGGAAGGCGAACGTCGTAAACGAACTCATCGGATTAGGATACGGGTAGAGGCTCTCGACCTGTACGGATGACTGTACGCGGAAGTGGACCTGATAGGGCTCGGCTTCGTTGCCAGCGGCGTCGGTGATTTCCACGCTTAGCGTGTGCGTGGTGTCACGCTCGGCGAGGTCGGGCACAAAGACGATGCGGGCGCGGTTACGCTGCGCCGTAGCAGGCTCGAAACTCAGATCTGGATGCGCAAAGGGAACGCGCTGCCCATCAAGGTGCAGCGCAAAGCCGGTCGTGTCGGTCAGCAGCAAATAGTCACTATTGTCCTCAATCTCAATCTCGATGAGCGGCCGGGCCGAGACGAAGGGGAACGTTGGGTCCTGCACGTTCGCCGGCGGAAGCGGGTCGTTCGGATACTGCCGCCCTTCGACGAATACCTGGAAGCTGGGGGGCGTCTGATCGGCACGGATGTAGAAAGATCGGAAAAGGACGTTGTTGAAGGTGATCGGTTCAGACAAACCAGGTTGGCTTAGCGTGATCTTCAAGCCGTTCTTCCCGCGCAGGCCGTCGGTCGAGAACGAGCGTGTGAAGGTGCGAGAGGCGTCGGCTCGGAGGCTCGAGAGGGTGTCGGTCCCGACGCGCT
>JAHEMB010000650.1 GCA_024643915.1 Rhodothermaceae bacterium
CGTACTGCGTGTCCGCCCCCGTATCGAGGAAGCCGTAGATGGAGAAGTACGCCTCCTCGTCCACAAACGGATCAAGGCTCGTCTCGCAGCCCACCAGGGCGGCCCCGGCCAGCAGGGCGATAACTAGAAAGCGTTTTAGCATCGGCAAAGTAAGCGTCGTGCGTGGGGGAGAGGGTGAGTGAGGGAGAGAGTGAATCGAAGAATCGACGAATCGAGGAGACGACGAATCCAAGCGCCCGACCCATCGGAATGCGCCTCGTTCTTTCTTCCACTCTTCCATTCGTCCTTTCCTTTTTTCTCCCATGCTCATTTAACCTCGATCTTCAGCCCCACGAAGGGGACGAGGGGAAGCTGATCGACGCGGCGGACGGTGAAGACGTCGAAGTAAAACAGGTTGCGGCGGTCGTAGACGTTGATGGCGCCGGCTTGCAGGGTCATCTCGGAGCCCGGCGTCTCGAAGGTGCGCTCGATGGAGAAGTCGAGGCGGTGGTAGGTGGGCAGGCGGCCCTGGTAGGGGCGTTCGTAGATGAGGCGCTGCTCGCCCGGCACGTCGCGCACGTCGATGGGCTTGCGGAGGGGCAGCCAGTCGTCGAAGGCGATGGGGCGGGTGTAGGGCAGGCCCGAGCCGAACTGCCACCGCAGGCTCGCCTGAAAGCCGCCAATATCGAGGCTGGCGAGGGCGTTGAGCTGGTGGCGGCGGTCGTGGGGCGGGTGGTACGACTGCACCGGCTCGCCGTACCACACGCCGAAATTGTCCTGTGCCGCATCGTAGGTGACCGTCGCCAGGCCGTAGCCGACGTAGCCGTAGAAGTTGGGGCGCTGCACCTCCACGCGCGTGTCGAGGCCATAGACGGAGCCGTCGGCCTGGGTGAGCGTGGTGGTGAAGCGGGCGAGGGCGCTCCAGATGGGCACCGGCAGGTCGGCGAGGTCCTTGTAGTAGCCCTCCGCCGTCAGCCGAAGCCAGGGCCTGGCGCGCATCTGCCAGCCCAGGATGCTGTGCATGGCCCGCGCCTCACCCCTGGCGAAGGGGGGCGGCAGCCACGCCACGAAGACGGAGCCGGCGTCGCGCTCGTCGCTGATGCCGGAGATGGTCTGGGCGTAGAGGCCCCACGCGGCGCTGAGCTGGTGCCGCCCCTCCGCGCCGCCGGGCCGGTAGACCACCCGCAGGCGCGGTTCGAGGGAGGCGTTGAAAGTCGTTGCGAAGCTCTGCGCGGCGATGCTGGGATTGACACGTAGCTCGTCGTTGATCTTCAGGTCGGCATCGATGTAGAGGCCGGCCTCGACGAGGGAGGCGCGGTCGAACTCGAGATCCTGGAAAAAGCCGCCGAGGCTGTATTCCAGCAGGAGCGTGCGGGCGTACATGCCCCAGTTGATCTTGGTCTCGCCCAGGAAATGCGTGACGTGCGCCTCGGTATTGAACCGCTGCGCCCACGACTTCCGCTCGGGCCGGATGGTGGAGCCGACGACGTTGTCCACGCGCGAGGTCGAGAACATCAGCTCGGCGAAAATCGGGAAGTTCTCGGGCAGGATCAGGTGGCGGATGCCGAGTGAGAAGTTCTCCCACCGCACGGCGTCGTTCTCGGTCAACTCCGTCTTCTCCGGGTCGATCAGGCCGCGGTCGTAGGTGTGGAGGGCGGTGATGGAGAGGCGGTTGTTGCGGCCGAGGGAGGCGTGCAGCTTGGCGAACTGATCGCCGAAGCGGAACGAGAGCGGATCTTCGGCGATGACGGGCGCGATGCGCTCGATGACGGACTCGCGGACGGAGGCGATGAACGAGACGCGGTCCTTCCAGAGCGGCCCCTCCAGGCGCACGCTCGCCAAAAACGGCGCCGCCGACACGGCCCCGGCGAACCGCTGCTTGTTGCCGTTGCGCATCGATACGTCGATGACGGAGGAGATGCGGCTGGTGTAGCGCGCCCCGTAACCGCCCGCGTACACGTCGGCGTAGTTGATGAGGTCCTCGGAGAAAGCCGAGAAGAAACCGATGATGTGGAAGGGCTGGTAGACGAGCATCCCGTCCATCAGCACGAGGTTCTGATCTGGTGTGCCGCCACGGATGAAAAGCTGCCCGCCCCGGTCGCCCAGAGCGATGATGCCGGGGAGCGCTTGCAGGTAACTGGCCAGGTCGCCGCTCACATCGGGCGTGGGCACGCGCGCCAGGTCGCTCGGGCGGATCGTTTGTAGGCCGGCCTCTAGCTCGCCCGGCCCACCCTCAGACTCCACGATCACCTCGCCCAACTCCTCCTCGGTGGGCGATAGCGTGATATTCAACGTGCGCAGTTCGTCGGCGGCAAATACAAGGGTATCGGTGAAGGCGCGGAAGCCGACGTAAGTGGCGCGCAGCACATAGCGACCGGCGGGGATGCGGCTGATCTGGTAATAGCCGTCGCCGTTGGTGGCGGCGCCGCGCAGGTCCCCTCCCGCCGGGTCGGTGAGGATAACGGCGGCGTCCGGGAGGGTCTGCCCCGAGGTGCTGTCCGTCACGAACCCCCGAAGGGTGGCCGTCTGCGCGCGGGCCGCGAAGGGCGCGGCTACTGCCGGCAGCAGCAGCAGGGCGAGAAGGGAAAAGGCAGCGCGCATAAGGGTGTTTGGTTCTTCGTGCTTTGTACTTAGGGTTGCTCCTCCTCGATCTTTTCCCAAAGAACGTAGAACGACAGCGAGCATAGTGAGCGTCCGAAAAACCAAGCACAAAAGAAAGTCAATTCTGCCTGTCCTTATACCCGAGGGCAGTCACCACTACGAGGGGGAGTTGCCACCGGACTTCAGAGCGATCCATCGAGGCGAAGAAGCCACGCCCGTTGAGGACATTCTCCCGGTTCACCAGGTCCCACTCGGCGCTACGGCGCTCCACCACCATGCGCATGCCGTGGAAGAAGGCGTTGTCGTCGCCCGTATCCAGGCCAAGCCGGCCGCGCACCTCCTGCTGGTCAACCGTCAGGCGCACCTCCGCGCGCCAGGTACCGCGCACGAAGCTGCCCCGGTCGCGGTAGCGCACAGGGATCGAGAAAACG
>JAHEMB010000651.1 GCA_024643915.1 Rhodothermaceae bacterium
CGGTATCGATCCGGCAGAGGAGGTCGATGTCCTTTGTGCTGCCGTCGCCATAGGCGATGGTCGCCTTGACCGTCTGGCGCGGCTTCACAGTGCCCTCAAGGCCGGTGATCGTCACCGTCTCGTCGCCCTTCAGTTTCAGGCTCCGCCGGTCCATGCCACCGGTGAACTCGAGCGGGATGACGCCCATGCCCACCAGGTTCGAGCGGTGGATGCGCTCGAAGCTCTCGGCGATGACGGCCCGCACGCCGAGGAGGATCGTCCCCTTGGCGGCCCAGTCCCGGCTCGACCCCATCCCGTAATCCTTGCCGGCGAGCACCACCAGGGGCACGCCGTTTTCGATGTAGTCCATCGCCGCGTCGTAGATCGACGTCACCTCGCCGTTATTCAGGAAGTTCTTCGTGACGCCGCCCTCGGTGCCGGGCACGAGCTGGTTCTTGATGCGGATGTTGGCGAACGTCCCGCGCATCATCACCTCGTGGTTGCCGCGTCGCGAGCCGTAGCTGTTGAAGTCGAGGTAGCGGACGTCTTTGCCCAGGAGGTACTGCCCGGCAGGGCTGTCCGGGGCAATGGCGCCGGCGGGCGAGATGTGGTCGGTGGTGGTCGAGTCGCCTACTTTTGCCAGCACGCGGGCGTCCGTGATGGCGTGGATGCTGGGCTCCTCGGGCGTGAGATCGACGAAGAAGGGCGGCTCCTGGATGTAGGTCGAGGTGTCGTCCCAGGCGTAGATCGAGCCTTCGGGGATCTTGATCCGGTTCCACGTCTCGTTGCTCTCCTCGATGCCGTCGTACTCGCGCCTGAACATCTCCGGCGTGACCACGTCGTTGACCATGTCGAGGATCTCCTGGCTGCTCGGCCAGACCTCCCGCAGGTACACGTCCTCACCCGCCGAGTCCTTGCCGATGGGCTCGTTCATCAGGTCGATATCGACCGTGCCGGCGAGGGCGTAGGCCACCACGAGGGGGGGCGAAGCGAGGAAGTTGGCCTGGACGAGTTGGTGGATGCGCCCCTCGAAGTTGCGGTTGCCCGAGAGCACGCCCGCCACCACGAGGTCGCCCTCCTTGATGGCCGCCGCCACCGCCTCGGGGAGCGGCCCGCTGTTACCGATGCAGGTGGTGCAGCCGTAGCCGACAAGGTTGAAGCCGAGCTGGTCGAGGTACGGCAGCAGCCCCGCCTCGTGCAGGTAATCGGTGACGACCTTGGAGCCGGGGGCGAGGCTGGTCTTGACGTACGGCTTCACCTCAAGGCCGCGCTCGACGGCTTTCTTCGCTAGCAGGCCCGCACCGATCATCACGCTCGGGTTGCTCGTGTTGGTGCAGCTCGTGATGGCGGCGATGACCACGTCGCCGTGCTGCAGGTCCATCTCGCGGCCTTGTTCGTCTTTATAGTGGCCCGTGTTTTTCAGGGCCTCAGCCTTCCGCCCGAAGCCTTTCGGGCCGGCGGGGCTGGTGAAAGAGGCGGCGAAGGCTTTCTTGAGGTCGGGCACCACGATGCGGTCCTGCGGGCGCTTCGGCCCGGCCACGCTCGGCACCACGTCGCCCAGATCCAATTCGAGAACGTCGAGGAATTCGGGGTCGGGCGAGTCGCTTGTGCGGAAGAGGCCCTGCGCCTTCATGTAGCGCTCCACCATCTCGACAAGTTCGGGCGGGCGCCCGGTGCGGCGGAGGAAGGCCAGCGTCTCGTCGTCGGTCGGGAAGAAGCCCATTGTCGCGCCGTACTCGGGGGCCATGTTGGCAATGGTAGCGCGGTCCGGCACGGTCATGTGATCGAGGCCCGGCCCGAAGAACTCGACGAACTTGCCGACGACGCCGTAGGCGCGGAGTGTCTGGGTGACGGTCAGGACGAGGTCGGTGGCAGTAGCGCCTTCGGGCAGCTCGCCCGTGAGGCGGAAGCCAATGACCTCAGGCATGAGCATGTAGATGGGCTGGCCCAGCATCACGGCCTCGGCCTCGATGCCACCCACGCCCCAGCCCACCACGCCCAGGCCGTTGATCATGGTGGTGTGGCTGTCGGTGCCGACGAGCGAGTCCGGGTAGGCCACCTCCAGGCCGTCCTCGGGCCGGGTCCACACGCCGCGCGCCACGTATTCGAGGTTGACCTGGTGGCAGATGCCGCTGGCCGGCGGCACCACGCTGAAGTTCTCGAAGGCCTGCTGCCCCCACCGGAGGAACTCGTACCGCTCCCGGTTCCGCTCGAACTCCCGCTCGGCGTTGATCTGGAGCGCGTCGGGCGTACCGAAGGCGTCCACCTGCACCGAGTGGTCGATGATGAGGTGGACGGGCACGCGGGGATTGATCTCGTTCGGATCGCCGTTGAGCCGCCCCATCGCCGAGCGCATGGCCGCCAGATCGACGACGGCGGGCACGCCCGTGAAGTCCTGCAAGAGCACGCGGGCGGGCATGAAAGGAATCTCCTCGCGCGCCGGCCCCTTCGGATCGTACTGCGCCAGCCGCTCCACGTCCGCCTTGGTGACGGCGTACCCGTCGCACTCGCGCAACAGGGCTTCGAGCAGCACCTTGATGGAGAAAGGCAACCGTTCGATGTTCGAGAAGCCGTCGTCGATCAGCTTCTGGAGGCGGTAGAGGTAGGCGTTGCCCGAGCCGGTGTCGAACGTGTCGCGCGCGCCGAAGAGGTCCTTTTTCTTAGCAGGCATATGTTGAGGAGCATTGGGTGATCGGTCTATCGGGGAGCCTGTTAGATACTGTAGACGGCTTCCTTTTGTTCGTACTGCAGCGGGCCGAAGCCAACTGCTATCAATTAGCAATGAGCAATGAGCAATGAGCAGTGAAAAGGAACCAGAGGGAGCGCGCTAGCCTCGCCCCCGTCCTATCCGGCGCCCGGGGACTTTTTGCCGTCTGTCTCTACGCATACCTCATTTCTGATTGTTCATTTCTCCTTGCCAATTGCGCTGGAACAGGGCCGTCGGAGAATTCGTTTACGGCCCGAACACACGACGGGGCTATAGCTCAGTTGGTAGAGCGCTGCAATCGCACTGCAGAGGTCAGGAGTTCGAA
>JAHEMB010000652.1 GCA_024643915.1 Rhodothermaceae bacterium
CCGGGAGAGCGGGGGGCGGAAAGCAGGAAAGCGATCGAGAAAAATCGCGCCCTGCTTTCCGCTCCCCGCTCTTCGTTTGCAAGCGATCCCGAGAAATCGCTATGTTGCGCGAGCCAGCCGCCCCCTCTACGAGTCCTCTATCTTCTCATGCTCGACCTACATCGCCTGGTGGATCGCGTGGCCGAGGCCCTCGGGCCAGAGGCGTCGGCCCCCGAGGTAGAAGCCGCCGCCGGGGCCGCGCTTGATGCCCTCGCGAGCCTCGATGCCTCCTCCCTCGTCAATGGTTCAGGGACGGCAGTGCGCAGCCTCACCCTCGGCGTCTCCCTCTTGGATTGCGGCAGCCGCCTTCCCCAAACGCTCTGCGCCCGTGCCTACGATAAAATTCGCCGCACCGCCGGCTTCTTCGCGCCAGCCCTCAAAGAGGTGGCGCGGGAAGGCGCGCTCCCAGGCGTCGAGCGCCGCCTCGCCGTCACCCCCATCGCCCTCCTGGCCGATGGGCAGGGGCGGGACGACCTGATCGCCCTGGCGCAGATGCTCGACGCTGCCGCTGCCGACGTGGAGGTGGACCGGCTGGGTGGCTTCGCGGCCTTGCTGGAACGCGGCCTCACCGAAGGGGATCGGACGTTTTTAGAAGCCCTGCCCCACGTCCTCGCGGCCACTTCACGCGTCGAAGCCGCCGTCCGCTGCGCCGGCCCTGCCGGTCTCAACGCCGATGCAGCGCTGCGGCTCGCGGAGGCCGTTGCGCTAACGGCCCAACATGACCCTGAAGCCTGTCTCCGCCTGGCGGCCCTGTGCGATGGTGAGGGCTGCGGCTTCTTCCACCCCCCCGCCGGCCCGGAGGCCGCCGTCTATGTCGAACTTGATGCCGGGCGCATCCTGCAGGATGCGCTTCGGCTGGTGCCAGAGGATGCCTGCCTCCGCACCCTCGGCGAAGCCATCGCCCGCGCAGCGTACAAGGCAGCGCTAGCTGGCGCGCAGGTTGGGAGACGGGTTGCCGAGGTGCTCGGGGAGCGCGGCAGCGGTGCCGTCGCTTTCGGAGGCGTCTTCTTTTCTTTCGATCATGCGGCCACGCGGCGCGAGGTCCTCGCCACCCTCGGCGCAGAAACCCCGGGAGCGCCCGGCGAGGCGGCGGCGATGCTGCTCCTAGACGTGGCCCTGCGGCGAGGCGGCGAGGCGGCCTCGGCCTGCCTGCCGCTTTTCACCACGCCCTCCGTCCGCGCCCTCCCCGGCGACGCCTCCCCCGAAACCCTCGCCGCCCTGCTCGTGGACGCTTTCGCCCCCGCCGTGGCGATGAGGCGTCCGGCCACCCTGCGCCTCGTGCCTGTAAAAAGCCAGGTAGCCGGCGATGTCGTTGATCTCGGCGAGCGCCTCGGACGGGTGGAGATTTCGGCGCCTCCCTCAGCTAACACTGCTTTCGCCAGGCGCGGCGGCCAGGGAATGATGACAAGCTAACCCACCCCGACTCCCCGTTTCTCCGACTCTCACCCGTACCCTCCACCGCCCGGCGTTTCAATGTGGAGGCGGTCGCCCACGCCAAGGCGTCGGGTGAAACTGGCGGGCAGGGTTTCTTCAGTGCCATCTGGATGAACGAGCAGGTTGCGGCCCAAAGCGCCGTCCGCGCCGCCGGCCAGCCCCCAAGGACGAAGCGCGCGGCGCTGGCTCAGCATGGTGACGGTGGCCGGGGCCAGCAGTTCGTAGGCGCGTACGAGGCCGTCGCCCCCAATGTGCCGGCCCGCACCGCCGCTGCCGGGGCGCAAAGCGTAGCGGGTGATGCGGAAGGGGAAGGCCCGCTCCAGCGCCTCGACCGGGGTGTTGAGCGTGTTGGTCATGTGCGTGTGGACGCCACCCAGGCCGTCGGCATCGGGGGACGCGCCCTGGCCGCCGGCAATCGTCTCGTAGTAGGCGAAGGGCGTGCCGTCGGGCCGCGTGCCACCGATGGTGAGGTTGTTCATCGTGCCCTGCGAGGCCGCCGGCACGCGCTCCGGCAACGCCTGCGCGAGCGCCCCGAGCACCACATCGACGATGCGCTGCGAAGTCTCAACGTTGCCCCCGGCCACGGCTGCCGGCGGGCGGGCGTTGACGAGGCAGCCCTCGGGCGCCGTCACCGTCACCGGAGCGAAGCAGCCATCGTTGGCCGGTACGTCCTCTTCCAGCAAGCAGCGGACCACGTAGTAGCAGGCCGAGGCAGTGATGCTTAGCACCGCGTTGAGCGAGCCCTCCACCGCCGCATCCGTCCCCGCAAAGTCGAACGTTATTTCATCGCCCCGGAGGCGGGCGCAGACGCGGAGGGTGGCGGTGCGCCCTTCGTCCAGCTCTAGCCTATCCTCGAACAAAAAGTCGCCGTCGGGCCAGGCGGCGAGAGCAGTCCGCGTGAGGCGCTCGCTGTAGACGCGCAAGTGGGCAGCATAGGCCCGCACCTCGTCCAACCCGTGCCGCGCCACAAGGGCATGTAGGCGCCGTTCGGCTACAGTGTGCGCGTTTCGCTGTGCGTCGAGATCGCCCCGGCGCTCCTCGGGGGTGCGGACGTTGCGGAGGAAGAGGCGCAGCAGGTCCTCGTTCAGCACCCCGGCCCGGTAAAGGTGGACGGGTGGGATGATGACGCCTTCTTGAAAAATCTCCGTCGAGAGGGGCAGTGAACCGGGCGTGAGACCGCCCACGTCGGCGTGATGGGCGCGGCTGGCGGCGAAGAAGTGCGGAGCGGCATCGGCATCATCTGGCGAAAAAATCGGCGTCACCATCGTGATGTCGGGAAGGTGGGTGCCGCCTTCGTAGGGGTCGTTCAGGATTACCACGTCGCCGGGCTGCCAGGCGGGGACGGCGCGCAGGGCGGCGGCGACGCTTGAGGGCATGGCGCCGAGGTGGACAGGGATGTGCGCCGCCTGCGCCACCATCCGCCCCTCGGCGTCGAACAGCGCGCAGGAGAAGTCGCGCCGCTCCTTGATGTTGGGCGAGTAGCTCGTCCGCTGGAGCGTCACGCCCATCTCCTCGGCCACCCCGGCGAAGCGGT
>JAHEMB010000045.1 GCA_024643915.1 Rhodothermaceae bacterium
GTCCGAATACTGGATCTTCGGCCCCATGTTGGCGAGATTGAAGCCCGCCGAGAAGGTCGCGTCGGCGCCGCCCAGGCCGAAGGGCTTCGTCTTATAGAGGCCCGCCAGGTCGAAGCCCGCCGAGACGCCCGCCTGTGTCTTCTGCCCACCCACGTCCACGCCGGGGGCGAGGTTCGAGTAGATCAGGCGCAGGCCCACGCCGAGGTCAAAATTCTCCGTAACGTGGAAGCCGTAGGAGCCGCCGAGGGCCAGGTCGTACGAGCGGAACGTACCCAGGAGCTGGTTCTGCGCGTCGCGGTGCTCATGCTCGCCGAGGTTAAGGAAGGTAACATGGCCGGCGAAGGTGCCGAGGCCCGGCACGTGGTACTTGCCCGTCAGGTTCTCGAAAAACAGGCCGGCGTTGAACTCGGGCAGCCACTTCGAGTGGGTGAGCGACACTTCGGCGCCCACCTGATCGGCCAGGCCGGCGGGGTTCCAGAAGACGGCGTAGGCATTGTCGGCCACGGCAACGCCCGAATTGCCCATGCCGGTGGCGCGCCCGTCCGGCTCGATCATCAGGAAGACGACGGCGGCGCCGCCCACCTGCGCCTGCGCGGGCTGCACAGCAGCCCCCAGCAACAGCAAGGCCGCCAGGGCAAAAGTAACCGCGAAAGGCGTCCGCAGCGGCAATTGAAGGCTCGTAAGTGCTCGCATGGTCGTATGCTTAGGTTGAGGAGAAAAAGGCTGCGTCATTTCGGAAAGTCGGGCTGGGAAAGATGGTAAACTAAACTTGAGAAGGACTTAGGTTTCAACAGAATTTGGCAAAGAACCCGGCGCATACTTCATCGGATCACCGCGAGGCGCTCGATCTTCTCGGACACCTGCCGCTCGCCGCCGGGCTGCTCCACTTCCACCCGCACTTTGTACAGGTAGATCCCCGAAGCGAGCGGGTCGAAGTCCTCGTCGCGGCCGTCCCACGTGATCTGGACCCTCCCCCCGCTCAGGACGTCGTCCTGTTCGAGGGTGCGGACGGGGCGGCCGTCGAGCGTGTAGATGCGGATCTGCACCTTGGCCGGAAGGCTGCCCGGCTGGTTGTGCTCAAAGATGAAGCGGGTCTGACCGCTCGTTGGATTGGGGTAGTTGAAGACGTTGCGGAGGGCGAGAGCGGCCTCTTCGGCCACGGTGAAGTCGAGCGCGGCGATGCTGGAATTGTTGACGACGTCCCAGGCTTTCACCGAGAGCGTGTGCGGTCCCGGCTCAAGCGGGTTCAGTTCATAGGTCACCTGCCCACGCTGGTACGAGTTCGGCTCGCTCTGGTAAAACTCGCTCAGGTTCACCGCGTCGCTTTCGTTGCCGTCCACCACAAGCAGCATCTCGTGCCCCACCCCCGCACCCACTGTGTTGACGCCCGTCTCGTCGAAAAGCTTGACGATAAGGGTGGGCTCGGCGCGGACGACGCCGCCTGAGACGAACGTGGTGTCGCTGAGGAAGAGTCTTAGTTCGGGCCCGGCGGCATCGTTCGGCGGATTCGGGTTGCTGCCGCCCACCACCACATTTTCGGTGACGCCCTGTGCGTGGCTCGCGTCAGAGAAAGCGTAGGAGGAGATGCGGCCCGGCGCGTTGCTGTAGGAAATGTCTTTCGGCACGACGAAGACGGCCTCGAACCGCCCATCGGCGACGTTAACGCGCCCGCTCCAGATCAAGTCCTCCTGTTGCATGTAGTAGGGGCGCGAGACGAGCACGTCGGCATAGGGCATCATCACGCGCCGCTTGGCATCGAAAATTTCGAGGCTGGCGAGGCCGTTGAAACCGCCATCGACAAAGCCGTCCGGCGTCTGCACGCTGCCCTTGATGGTCACGCGGTCGAGGGCGCGAAGCGGAGCCGGCTGCTCGCCAAGGGGCACGCCGTTCACTTCCTCTACCACCGCCTGGCGCGTGGGCATGCCCGCCCGCATCGTCGGGTCGCCCAGGAGGTTGAACTTGCGGTTGTTGCCCTGCGCGCCGGCCTGGGTGTTTTTCGTGGCGCGCATCACGTCGCCCAAGCGGGGCGGCAGGCCCTGCTCGTCGAGGGTAAAGAGGTCCTGGTTGAGCGCGCGGTTCAACCCCACGTTGAGCGTGTTGACGCCTGAAGAGGTGAGCACCGTCCGCACCGTCGTCATCAGGGCCACGGCACCACCGTTGGGGTTGAGTAGGAGGGCCTCGGCGCCACTCTGGTGGTTCGCCAGGTCCCACCGGCCAAACGAGCACGTGGCGGTGATGAAGATGGCGAGCCGGTCGCGGTTCTGCAGCGCCCAGGCATCATCTATCGTAAGAATCTCCTCCTGCGCCAGGCCCAGTTCGCCGCCATGGCCGCTGTAATTCATGATGAGCGTGCCGTCGTTGAGCGCCTCACGGATGTCCTGGCGGGCGCCGGGGATGCGCCAGATTGTCTCGAACACACGGTCGTAGGAAGCGGCGTAGATCTTCTGCTGGTTGATGCGAGGATAGACCTGTTCGACAAGGTCAGCCACTACCTCGACGTTTTGCGTGTGCAGATCGCGGTTGTTCACCTCTGGGCTGCCGTCGCGCCCGTTGTACCCATCGTCGGCGACGAAGGTGTATCGGGTGCGCCAGGGCCCGAACGTCTCCGGGTTCTCGTAACGCCTGATCTTATCGACGACGACTTGGGCCTCGTCAAGCGTTTGCACGGTGAACCGGCCGATGCCCAGATCGACGCGCTCGGTCGAAGTGGCGGTGCTGCCGGGATAGTTCCACACGCCCTCAGCGTCGTCGAGCAGGCCGAAGTAATCGTCGCTCGTGTAGGAGAATTCCGCGTTGAACGACTCTTCAGTCTCGTAGGGGAGCACCCAGTTTTCGAAGGAGGTGTTATCGCCCAGGTTACGGTAGTCGAAATGCCCGTCGCCGAAGAGAAGCGCGTAGCGGAGCAGGCTATTGGCGTCGGGGGCGCGGTCGTAGAGGAACTTGAAGTAGTCGCGGACGGCACGCATGTCTGGCACGCCGCCAGAGAATTCGTTGTAGATGTGCTGCACGTCCACCACTTCCACCGCCAGCCCGTCCTGCCGCCGCATCTCAGCCAGTTCGCGGGCCGGCCCGACAAATGCAGCCGGGGTAACGATCACGAAGTCGGGAAACGTCTGGATGCCGTGCAGGTCCTGGTTGCCCACCTGCAACTCGCGGTTGGGCGCCGGCACGCGGGCGGCACTCTCGATGAACGCAGTGATCTCGCGCGGCTGGGCCGCGTCGGCCACGTCAAGCTGGACGCGGTAGCCGTCACCCGAGGCGCGGGCCTCCAGGCGGCGGATGTTGCCAGGCTCGGTCACGTCCCATACCTGGGGCTGCGCCGAAAAGCCGCGCAAGACGAACTCGAAGCGCCCGCTCTGCCCACCCGGCGTAGCGAAGCGCAGCCAGCCGTCCCTGGCCCGCAGCGCTTGCGGGTAAAAGGCGCGGATCCAGTCCAGGGCCGCCTCCGGGGCGTTTTGCACTTTCTCCAAGCGCATCGTCAGGTTGAGGGGCGCCCCGGCCCCGAGCGCCTGGGAGAAAGTCGTCGTCGTTGCCGCTGCCGTGCGGAGGAACAGGCCGCCGCCGACAAAGCCCGACGCATCCTCGGCCAGCCGCTGCCCGCCGGCCTCGTAGAAGACACGGGCGAGTGGGTTCGAGCGGATGGCGGACCGCGCCACGAACTGCACCTCGCCACCGGCCATGCCGGGCAGGGCGATATCTTTGAAAATCTCAAGCGCGCCGTCCGGGCTGATGCGGCGACTGACCCAGGTGTGGCCCGTCCCGGCCTCCGGCGCCCACATCACTGAGTCGAACTCGCGGAAGTGGCGGCCCGTCACCTGCTCCACGACCGTGGCATCCGCAAAACCGGGGAAAGCCTCCAACCCCACCCGCTTGCTCTCGGCGCCGTCGATCTTAAGGAAATAATAGTTGGCGTTGGAGAAGGGATGGACGTAATGCTGCCACTGACCGGAGGCGGCATCGTACTGCCAGCCCGTTGGTGCGGCGCCGTAGAAGAAGACGGCATCGCCCTCATTAAAAACACCATCGCCGCCGCCGCGCACGAAGACGGGGTTTTCGGCGAGGTCGGGGATGCGGGGGGCGCTGTTGAGGGCAGGCAGGGGCGCACCGCCGTTGCCCAGGATCTTCACCCGGTTCGGGTCGATGCTGCCGGGCGTGAGGCCCAGCTCGGAGAGGAAATTTCGGTCGATGCGGTACAGGCCCTCTTCGCGGATCTCAATCTTGAAAATCGTGCCGTCGGCGAGGGCGCTGCGCGTCACATCGAGGTGCGGGTTGTCGGTCACGGCCAGCCGCGCACCGAAACCGGAGAGGCGCCGTTCCGCCGGTACGTTGCCGTACTCGATGCTGAGGAGGAGCCGGCGGTAGCGGCGCAGGGTGCCGGCGGCTTCGTCATAGCGCACCAGCTCGGCGCGGAGGGTGCCGGCGGCCCGTCGGCGCTCCATCCCAACCCCCTCAACGGCGACCGGGGCGCGTCCGAAGGCCGTTGCCAGTTCGGCCAGCCCGGTGGCGGGCCGCAGGGGGATCTCGTCGTAGTCGGCGGCCAGCACCTGCACACGCGGCGCCACGAGGGCGGGCAGGGCAATCGTCTCGTGCGCGGTAAAAGCGCCCTGGGCTGCCAGCGCGGCGAAAGTCCGCGCCACGGCGTCGGCGTCGCTGCTGTCGAGGAGGGCGCGGAGCGGAGCGCGCCACTCTGCCGTTATCTCCACCACCATCCCACGCGCGGTTTCTTCAACCACGCGCACCTCGGCCCGCTGCGCCCATGCAGGGCGCCCCGCCCCCACGAGGAGGACGAGCAGGAGCAGCAAACTGACGAAGCGAAACTTCACGCGCATCATCAAGAGGAATCAAACCGTCTTCGTACCGAACGCATCTCACCCGTCGTGGGGTGACAAACATCGGGGCTCCGACCGGAGCGAGAAGGCGGCGCTGTTACGAAGGATAATTCAATGAGGAGGCCATGCGGCTGGACAGCCGGCTTTGCACACGTCCTGTGGTTCGTAACAGTCTCGGTCGATAGGCAGCGATAGAAGGGGCTACTGATGGGCTAAAAATAGCTCGACTTTGGTAAGCCTACAAGGGCAAAAAGCCATGAAGCCGAGGCGCGGGGAGCGAGTGTCTAAAGACCGGCGCGACGGCGTGTTCCGCAGCCCATGAATTTCACCGAATCTCGTCAGCAAGAAACGATTCGAAGAACCGAAGACCCACGAAACGAAGACAGCAGACGTTGCCACGTACGCTTCGTCACATCGATTCCTCGTCCCTTTCTACACCCTGGTCAGCGACCATACCTATTTTCTTCACGCCCCTTTTCGTTGACACACCCGACGCCGGGGTGTATACTGAACTTCATGATTTTTACGCTGGCTTTCAACGAGCTGGGCGTCTCGTCTTCCAGGTGGATGTGATACGTACCATGGACGTTTCCGAGCTAAAGAAAACCCCTCTCCACGCCACACACCTCGCCTTGGGCGCACGCATGATGCCCTTCGGCGGGTTCGATATGCCAGTGCAGTACAGCGGCATCATCGACGAGCACTTGGCCGTGCGCCGGGCCGCCGGGCTGTTCGATGTGAGCCACATGGGCGAGTTCATCGTGCGCGGCCCGCACGCGGCGGCTTTCGTGCAAAACCTCGTCACGAACGACATCTCGAAGCTCTACGACGGGCGCGCCCTCTACACCGTCATGTGCCGGCCCGACGGCGGCGCTGTGGACGACCTGCTCGTCTACCGCCTCGCCGAGGACCACTACCTGCTCGTCGTCAACGCGGCGAACATAGAGAAGGATTTCGATTGGGCACGCCAGCAAAACACGATGGGTGCCGACCTCCGCGACGCCTCCGACGAATTCGCCCTGCTTGCCCTCCAGGGCCCCGAGGCGTTTGCCATCGCCCAGGCCCTGACGGACGTCTCACTCGACGACCTGAAATTCTACCATTTCCTCCAGATGCCGGTGGGTGCGTTCCTCGGCTGCGAGCGGGCGATCCTCTCCCATACCGGCTACACGGGTGAGAAGGGGCTGGAAATTTACTGTGACCCGGAGCGGGCCGAGACGGTCTGGAACGCGCTCATGGCTGAGGGCGAAAAGCGCGGCCTCAAACCCGCCGGGCTGGGCGCCCGCGACACGCTCCGTCTGGAAGCCGGCTACGCCCTCTACGGCAACGACCTTACCGAAGAGACGAATCCGCTCGAAGCCGGGCTAGGCTGGATCGTTAAACTCGACAAAGGCGATTTCGTCGGGCGCGAGGCGCTGCAACAGGTGAAGACCAAGGGGCCGCAGCGCAAACTCGTCGGCTTCGTCATGGAAGAACGCGGCATCCCCCGGCAGGGCTACCCGATCCTGAGCGACAGCGGCGAAGAGATCGGCTACGTCACGAGCGGCTCGCAGTCGCCCATCCTGGAGCGTGGTATCGGGATGGGATACGTGCCGAATGAGCCTGAATTCACCGAGCCGGGCCGCCGCCTGGCCGTTTCCGCTCGTGGGCGCGCGCTCACGGCCACCGTGCAAAAGCCCCCGTTCCATAAGCAATGAACGTCGAAGTATTTCTTTCGAGTGCCAACGTCGGAGAAGAGGACGTCAAGGATCGGACCGTCGTCGTGATCGACGTTTTGCGGGCCTGCTCCACCATTTCCACCGCCCTCCATCACGGCGCCCGCGCGGTGCTGCCTGTCGCGGACATGGCCCAGGCCGGCAAGTTCGCCTCGAACCTCGACCCGAGCATGTATCTGCTCGGCGGCGAGCGCGCTTCGGAGAAAATCGAGGGATACCACCTGGGCAACTCGCCCCTGGAATACACCAAGGCAACCGTCGCGGACCGCACCATTATTTTGAATACGACGAATGGCTCCTCTGCCATCACGCGGGCACGGGAGGCACAGCACCTCGTCGTGGGCTGTCTCCTCAATGCCGGGCGCGTCGTTGCCTTCGCACAGAAAGCCGGCCTCGACCTGACCCTCATCTGTGCCGGGCAGGACAACCGCGTCTCGCTCGAGGACACGCTCTGTGCCGGGCTGATGCTCTATCGGTTATGGGGCGGCCAAGAGCCCGAAGCCGCTTCCGACACCGCCCACATCGCCTTCACCCAGTACCGCCACGACCGCGATCACCTCGAGACCGCTCTCCGCCGTTGCAACCACGCCCGCTACCTCGAAACGAAAGGCTTCGGAGAGGATGTGGACTACTGCTTTCGCATCGACGCACTCCCCGTCCTCCCCTATTTCGCCGACAATCGCCTCGCCCTGATTGACGAAGCCCACGAGCATGAAGCGCTGAAAGCGATGGACGTCGCTGGTTGAAGGTTGAACGGAACGGTCCGCCGGTTCTCAGAAGGTCGGATTTCAGTCTTTGAGCAGAAATTCCATCGACGATTGCCGACCGCCAACCGTTAACCATTTGTATTATCCCCCTGATCTGTCTTAGTTTATGGGTCATGGCGACCTCCATGAGTAAAAAGCGGCGCAAGACCACGGCCACGAAGAAGGGCGACGCCTCCCTCGTCGGGCAGGAGCGGAAGAAAGAGGTGCTCGGCCTCATCCTGATCGTGCTCGCCCTGCTGGTGACCCTCGCCCTGCTGACCTATGCCCAGGCCGACGACCCCAGCGCCCGCAGCTTCTCCTTCGAACGGGCCCTCAACCCCGGCGACGACCGTGCCCAGAACGCGCTCGGCCTGGTAGGCGCCGCCGTCGCCTACGCCCTCGTCCCCAATTTCCTCGGCTACACGACGCTCCTCCTGGTCGGTCTGCTCTTTGGCTGGGGCTACGTCCTCTTCCGCCGCAAAACGCCCCTCTACCTGCCGCTCGTGACGCTCCTCGTGGTGGTGGGTGCGTTTTTCCTCGCCTGCCTGTTCGGCTGGTTCGGCCAGACCCTCGACGCGGGGGTTGAGCTGTGGGCCGGTTCGGTCGGGCTGGGCGTGGCCGGGTGGATGCAGCGCATCTTCGGCACGGTGGGCTCATTCATTGTGCTGCTGGCTCTCCTGGCCGTCACCGTCCTCCTCGTCGTCGATCACGACATCCAGCGCTCGCTCGACCGCGCCGAGGAGCTTTTCGCCTCCATGCGGGAACGCCTGTGGCTGTGGTGGGCCGGCTCGAAAGAGCGCCGCGATGAGCGCCGTGTGGAGATCGCCCGGCGCCGTGCCGAACGGCGGAAGGAGCGCGAGCAGCACCTGAAGGAGCGGGAACGGGAAAGAGAACGTGCCCGGCGCAATGCCCCCGCGCCCTAGCCGGTGGGCGCCCCCGCGCGCCTCGTCCCGCCCGACGAGGCGTTTACCGACGCGCCGGACCGCCGCCTCAACGACCTCTTCCGCGAACCGTCCTTCCCTCCCGCCAAACCGGAGCCCGCCCCGCCGCCCCGCCCCCCGGCGCCCGAGCCGGAGTTTGGGCCGGGGCCGCAAATCGAGCTGAAGGTGCGGGAGCGCATCGAGGAGGAGAAAGCCGACGAGCTGGCCCACACCGCACAGGTGGTGCCCAGGGACCTGCCCTACGACTTCCCCTCTATCGACCTGCTGGATGAGGCGAGCGACGACGACGCGCAGATCGATTACGAGGAACTGGAGGAGAACAAGCAGATCCTCCTCGACAAGCTCGCCACGTACAAGATCGAGATCACCGACATCAACGCCATCGTCGGCCCCACGGTGACGCTCTATGAACTGACGCCCGCGCCCGGTATCAAGATCAGCCGCATCACGGCCCTTGAAGACGACTTGGCGATGGCAATGGCGGCGCGCGGCATTCGCATGATCGCGCCCATCCCCGGCAAGAGCGCCATCGGTGTTGAGATCCCGAACCGCCACCGCGAACTCGTCCGCATCCGTGATGTCATCGGCACCGCCCGCTTCCGCGACGCCAAGATGGAACTGCCGATTCCCCTCGGCAAAACCATCGAGGGCGAGGTGTTTATCGAGGACCTTGCGAAGATGCCTCACCTCCTCGTGGCAGGCGCCACAGGTGCGGGCAAGAGCGTAGGCGTCAACACCCTCATCGCCTCGCTCCTCTACTCGTGCCACCCGGCGAACCTCAAGTTCGTCATGATCGACCCCAAAAAGATCGAGTTGCAGCTTTACGCGCACATTGTCGATCATTACCTGGCCATGCCGGAGGGCTCCGACGACCCCATCATTACGGATTTTATGCTCGCCCTGGGGGTGCTGAAAAGCTGCGAGCGGGAGATGGAGGACCGCTACGACCTCCTCGCCGCCGCCGGGGTGCGCGGCATCAAGGATTACAACAAGAAGCTCCAGGAGGGCAAGCTGCCCGTCGGCGAGGGCCACCGCCACCTCCCCTACCTCGTCGTCATCATCGACGAGCTGGCCGACCTGATGATGACCGCTGGGAAGGACATCGAGGGGCCGATTGCGCGCCTGGCGCAGATGGCGCGGGCGGTGGGCATCCACCTCGTCCTCGCCACACAGCGCCCGTCGGTGGATGTCATCACAGGCCTCATCAAGGCCAACTTCCCCTCGCGCGTGGCCTACCAGGTTGCTTCTAAGATCGACTCGCGCATCATCCTCGACCAATACGGCGCCGAGGGCCTGGTGGGCAACGGCGACCAACTTTACATGAACGGCAGCCGCATCGTCCGCCTCCAGGGGCCGTTCGTCTCGGTCGAAGAGGTCGAGCGTTTGACTGAGTTTATCGCAAAGCAGCCCGCCCCCGGCCCCTATCGCCTCCCCTCGCTCGACGAAGAGAGCGGCGAGACGAGCCGCGCCGCCGAGGTAATGGAGGACATCGACGACCTCTTCGAGGAGGCCGCCCGTATCATCGTGCGTAGCCAGCAAGGCTCCGTCTCGCTCCTTCAGCGCAAGCTCTCCGTCGGCTACACGCGCGCCGCCCGCATCGTCGATCAGCTTGAAGAGGCGGGCATCGTCGGCCCCTTCGAAGGCTCCAAGGCCCGCTCCGTTCTGGTCGAGGACGAGATGCAGCTCGACGACCTGCTGAAGAACGACTCTTGAGTTTCACCGGGTTTTCGGTTTTCAGTTTTCAGTTTGCGGTTTATCATCTCTCTCCCTCCAGACTGGAAACCGTAAACCGAAAACTGTGAACTCTTCAAGCCATGCATTCCCCACCCTCGGCATCCTCGGCGGCGGGCAACTCGGGCGGATGACGGCGATGGCGGCGATCCGCATGGGACTGCACGTCCGCTTCCTCGCCCCCAAGCCCGCTGGGCCGATGCAGGGGCTGGGCGAAAATATTGTGGCGGACTGGACCGACCCAGAGGTTCTGCGCCGCTTCGCCGAAGGCTGCGCGGCCATTACGGTGGAGAGCGAGTGGGCGCCCGCCGACCGACTGACCGAGGTGCTGCCTCAAGGCGTCGCGCTCTGGCCTGCACTTGAAACTCTGCGCCTTATCCGAGACAAAGGCGTGCAGAAAAAAACGCTGGCTGATGCCGGCCTCCCCCTCCCCGACTTCACCCTGTGCCCCACCCTCGACGCCGCCCGCGCAGCCGCCGCGAGCTACGGTTATCCCGTCCTCCTCAAAAAATATCGCGGCTCGTACGATGGCTACGGCAATATCACCGTGCAAGACGAGGACGACTTGAAGGCCGGCTGGGAGGAGCTGGCAGATGACGACGGGTTGCTCGTTGAGGCGTTCGTGCCGTTCGTGCGGGAGCTGGCCGTCCTGGTGGCGCGGCGGCCCGATGGCGCGCACGTCGTCTACCCCGTCTCCTACACGGAGCAGCGAGACCATCGCTGCCACGCGGTGGTGGTGCCGGCAGACATCCGGCCCGAGGTTGAGCAGGAGGCCCGGCGTGTGGGCCTGGCGGCGGTCGAAGCCGTCGGCGGCGTGGGGCTGACGGCGGTGGAGCTTTTCGAGCTGGAAGATGGGCGGGTGCTGGTGAATGAGCTGGCGCCGCGCCCGCACAATACGGGGCATTACTCCATCGAAGGCTGCTATACGTCGCAGTTTGAGAACCACGTGCGCGCCGTCCTCGGCTGGCCCCTCGGCGACCCGGGCCTCCGCGAGCCGGTATCTGTGATGGTCAACATCCTCGGCCACCGCGAAGGCGAGGCCGAACCGCGCGGCCTGACGGACGCCCTCGCCATCGCGGGCGTGGCCGTCCACCTCTACGGCAAGTCGGAGGTGCGCTCCAACCGCAAGATGGGCCACGTCACCGCCGGCGGCGCCGACCCCGCCGAGGTCCGCCGCCGCGCTGAAGAGGCCGCAGGGTTTATACATCTTTGAATCGACGAAACGGAGAATCGAAGAGCCTAAGAAAATCGTCCTCGGCCCGACCCTAAGATCATCGATTCGTCGTCGCCTCGTTTCTTAGATTCAATACCGCCTCTGTTGCAGAAAGAAGCTAACCAACCTGCCCCGCTCAACATGCCCGATCAGCACCAGCCAAGCGTAGGCATCGCCATGGGGAGCGAGTCGGACCTGCCGGTGATGGAGGAAGCGGCGGCAGTGCTGCGGGATTTCGGCGTGCCGTTCGAGATCCGCGTGCTTTCGGCCCACCGAACGCCTGCCGTGATGAGCGAATATGCAGAGACGGCGCGGGCACGCGGGCTCAAGGTTATCATTGCCGGGGCGGGTGGGGCAGCGCACCTGCCGGGCATGATCGCGGCAAGCACGCCCCTTCCCGTGATCGGCGTCCCGGTCCCGACGCGCAACCTCAAAGGGATGGACTCGCTCCTCTCCGTCGTGCAAATGCCAGGGGGCGTGCCCGTCGCCACCGTCGCCATCGGCGGGGCAAGGAACGCGGGGCTCCTCGCTGTACAAATTCTCGCTACGGGCGACGAGGCCCTGATGCAGAAGATGGCCGAATACAAGCAGGATCTCATCGAAAAGGTTGAGCAGATGGATGCCCGTGTGCAGGCAAAGTTCGCTGAAGATTGACCTGACCGGGGGCCGAGACGGGATTTTCCTTCGGCGCCGAGCATAAGAACCCGTCCCCTCTCCCTTCTTCACAAAGGGAGACAGATCTGCGGAACGAAGGTGGAGCAGATCAGAGGGATGGCCTCGCAGTGGCAACTATCTCTTTAGAAACGAGGCCGCCATTCAGCACCCCATCCCTCCTGATAAACTGCAT
>JAHEMB010000046.1:0-4418 GCA_024643915.1 Rhodothermaceae bacterium
GGCTGGATTTTTCGGATACAGCGGAAACGTGCTGGATCTTTGGCTTCGAAGAGGTGGATAATGTGGAGCAGTTTTTTGAAGTGTTTGCTTCGCCATGATGTTGAAGCCGCCGGCAACGACGGCCTGTACGGGCGGCCCGAAGCGATGAGCTTCGCGGGGCAACGTGCGTCGCCTGGCGTGTAACGAGAGGCTATTGAGGATTCTTTCTCTCGCCGCTTCGCCCCTCGACAGATCGGAGAAAGACCCTACTTGATCAGCAAAATACGTTCGACACGCGTGAAGCCGAAACCGCTGAGGCGGACGAGGTAAAGACCACTCGGCAACGCGGCGCCGTCGATCTGCAGTTGCTGCGTCTGGCCGGCAGGAGGGACGCCCTGGTATAGCAACCGAACGTGCCGGCCCAGCGCGTCGTAAAGCGCCACGCGCACCGGCTGCGCCTCCCGCACGGCGAAGCGAACCGTTGCCTGTGGATTGAACGGGTTGGGGAACGGTGGCTCCAGAACGAAACGCTCGGCCATCTCCAGCGTGCTCTCCACCTCATCACTGTAGAAGAAAGCCCCGTCGAAGTCAATTTGCTTGAGGCGGAACTGGTGGTGACCGGGTGGCAGGTCGGCGAGGCGGTAGGTATAAGTTTGCGGTGCGTTCGTGGTGCCCCGCCCCTCGACGAACGCGCGCTGCTGCCAACTCCCATCTTGCCCGGCGCCCCCCGCTTGGTGTTCAATGAAAAAGCCGGCGTTGTTCGTCTCCGAGGCCGTGCGCCACGTCAGCAGCACGGTTGCGCCGTCCACTGCCGCGTCGAAGGCAATCAGCTCCACAGGCAACCTGTTGAAAGCACTGTTGGAGAAGAGCCCAAACTCACTGTAAGACCCCACGCCGTCGATGCAAGCGAAGTCGGTACCCCCGGAGTTGAGCACGGACGTGTTGAACAAGACCCAGGTATTGCTTCCCTCGGGACGCTGACCCAGGACGACCTTGTTCGCGTCGAGCAGGCCCGGGTAGTTATCCAGCAAGATGCAGATGGTCGCCTGGAAGCCGCTCTGGTCGCGGGCCTCAACGTCCCAGTAGTGCGCGCCGAAGATATCGATATTGCCCCCGCCGAATGGCGTGCCGTCCTGGGACTGGGCCGTGTTGGCAAACACGTTGTTCTCCGGCCGCAATTTGTGAAGCGTGACGAAGAGGGTGCCATCGGAGTTGCTCCCTATCACCGGGTACTGAATCAACAGGCCGAGGTCGTCAAAGATGATCCCGGTCTGGCTTGCATTGACGTTGATTGTGGCATACTGATCCGCCGGCGCGGCGCGGTGGCACTCGCCGGCTTCACTCGTTCCCTCGGGGCCCGTAGCCACCGGCACCAGATAGTCGCCGGCATTAATTGTGCTGGTGACGGCCATGGACAGTGTGGCGAGGCCGGTGGCGTCGCTGGACACGTTTGCCGAGCCTGCAAAGTCCTTCATCTCTCCGAAACCGCTGAAATCGCATGTCGGACTGACGTACAGGTCTAAGTCATAAGGTGTATTGGGGAGGGCCATAAGCGTACCGATGACGTCCCCGGTGTTGGTCAGGGCAGCCACCAGGTCCGGGAAATTCTGCAGACCGTTGGGGCCGGTGTCGCCGTCGCCAGGATCGTTCGGTGTGACGCCGTCGTCGTTCAAGTCGATGGCCAGGCCACTATTGTCGAAGATGCTGTTATTGCGGATTGTGTTGCCGTTACCGGCTGAAGGGCTGAGCACGACGGCGCCGCCGTTAAGGGTCACGACATTGTTCGGGCCGATGATATTGTCGTGTGCGCCGTTCGTAAGGAAAACCGCGATGCCGCTGTTGCCAAGGGAGGTCCCGGCGCCGTCCGTCCCGAACAGGTTGTCGCTGATCTTTGTGCTGAAGGTGCTGCTGCCCGTGAGGTCGACCGCATTCGCCGGGCCATTCCAGAAGCTGTTGCCAGGGCCGATGGTGCTATTCGCGCTGAGGAAGAGGGTGAGATGCGCGCTGCCGTTGTTATCGAAAATATTGTCGTGGACGAGCCAGTTATCCCCGTTTGCAAAAACGCCGCTGTTGGGGTTGTTCGCAATCGTGTTGAACCGAAGGGTGACGTCGTTGGCCGTGCTGCCGCCCGGCCCCGAGCCGTTCCCTGTAATTATGTTATCTTCGATCATGGCCTGATCGACGCCTGAAAGCTCAAGGGCGAACATATTATCTGAAGCGGTATTGTTCGTGATTGTAACCCCGACCGATTGCTGGATAAAAGCGCCAAAGGTGGTGTTTGTCATCCACGAGCTGTTCTGAATGATCACTTCGGAGCTGTTGGCGATCTGGAAGCCCGAATTGTTGTTAGAGCTGCTAAGTCCATCAAGGAGGCCGCCGACGATGTCGTCGAAGCGCCATCCGGTCAGGGAATTGCGTTCCGAGCTTGAGTTAATTATCTCAATGTCTCGCGCATTTTCCCAGACCCCGCCATCTCGCGGGCTGTTCATCAAGATGAGGCCCGCCACGCGGCCCGCGCCGCCACGGTATACCAGTATGTCGCTGCCAGACGCGAGCACCGAGCCGTCGAGGATGATCGTGGGATTGCCGCCTGCATCGACCGGCGCCAGCAAGCAGGTGCCGTTCGTGTCGGAAATCACTAAGGTGGAGGTCAGCGAGACGCTGCCAGGGGAGAGCGTACCGCTGATGGTCTGCCGGCCCGGCGTCATGTTGGCTTGTGCCACGGCGTCCCGGAGTGAACCGGCGCCGGACGCATTCGTGTTGGTCCAGAAGATGACAGGCGTACCGGCGCAAGGGTCAGGCAGCCGGGCTTCGATGGCCGGTCCTGAGGCGGGGCCTTCGAACACCATAAAGCTGATCCCTTGCAGACCCAGGGCCATGACGAAGAGCGCCAGGACCTTGAGAGGCCGCCGGGTTGGAGCGGGTTGGTCCACCATGATAGCCTCGCCGTGTGGAAGTCAACGTTGAAGGACGCGCTTAGCAGCCCGTTGCTCGCCGCATCCACAAGCATCTGGCACTCAAAAACGCATCCCAACACTCCTTTCTCTTCTCGGGCGAACAGACGTGATGCCCGTGCCGGCAAGGCCACTCCAGATTTGAAACGTAAGGGGTGAAACGTAAGGCGACAATTCGCCAGTACGCCACACAGTCCAAGCGACGCTCTTTGCGACGGCGCTTGTAATATGCGGACAGACCAATGTACTAGACAATTTCCTTTCCTGCAAGCCTTTCGACGCTTCCTCTTCGTAGCGCAGCGCATGCTCACCCGACCCTGTAGCTGGAGGCCGAACGATGTGGATGCGCGTCCTGGAACAGTGCGTTTCGACGAGTGGCTTGCGGATAAGGGGTTGGGTGCGTTATATAAAGAAGCGGCCCCGCCTGCCTTGTAGTAGTTGCACGAGGTTGCGGCCTCCCGGACGCGGAAGCAATGGCCTGGGGACACACGTCACTCGCTGCCGTGTTGCCAGCCTGACGAAGGTGCTGACTGGTTCGGGGATACAGGCAGCGCGATGCTGCACACATCAACCGGCACCTCCTCCCCCATGACGGGCTTCTTCGATAGCGTGCGTCGGAGCTCTTTCTTTACAAGTCGTTGGCCCGGGGCCGATGGCGCGCGTCTTCAGTTCGCAGGTCCTAGCCGCCTCAGCCTTTTCTGCGAACGCGTCATCGAAGCCGGCTGGCTGGCTGCCCTGGTCGTGGCGCCGCTGTTTTTCAACGTACAGTCGGTTCGCGTTTTCGAGCCGGACAAGGTGTCCATGGTGCGGTCGGTGGCGCTCCTGGTGGCGCTTGCCTGGATAGTGAAAGGCATAGAGGACTGGATGAGCGTGCGCCGCCCGCGGATCTGGGGGGTGACAGTACGGGAGGGGGGTGAGCGAGGGGGGGCACCGGGCCTCCGGGTGGCCCTGATCTTGGTGATGCTCTACGTGCTCTCTCAGGCAATGAGCACCCTGTTCAGTGTGTTGCCTCGTGTCAGCCTCTGGGGCTCTTACCTGCGCTTGCAGGGCCTCTATACGAACGCGGCGTATCTCGTCTTCTTCGCTTCGGTATTCGCCTTGGTGAAGACGGAGACGCAACGCGAACGGCTCATCACGACCGTGCTTCTGGCGAGCTTGCCTGTCTCCCTTTACGGCATCATTCAGCACTTCGGCAGCGATCCGCTTACGTGGTCTGTATGGATGGGGGGGCGGGTGTCCTCCACCCAGGGCAACCCCACCTTCGTGGCGGCCTACCTGATTATGGTCGTGCCGTTGGGCCTGTATCGGTTGCTAGGCGAGGCACACCGGCTCATGCTTGCAGAAGAAACGCGGGCGACGCGGGGTATTCTATTCGGTGGGAGCCTGCTCGCTTTGCTGGTTCAGATGGCCGCGTGGTATACGGGGCCTGCGGCAGGAACCGCCTCCGCTTTCGTAATGGTGGGGGCTTGGCTGGGGCTTGCCCGG
>JAHEMB010000046.1:4428-7775 GCA_024643915.1 Rhodothermaceae bacterium
ATCAGCCTTTACACGGTGCTGCTGTCGGCCCAACTCATGTGCTTACTCTTCTCGCAGAGTCGTGGAGCCTGGCTCGGACTGCTGGTCGGGCTGGGCCTCTTCATGCTGTTGCGAGCGCTGGTTCGCCACCGGTGGCGCACGGGGCTGATGCTGGGAAGTGGGGCTTTCCTGGCGGGGGGGCTGCTCCTTCTCGTCATCCTTTCTGGGGCCCCCCTAGAGGCCCTGCGGGGCCTCCCCTACGTCGACCGTTTCAGCCGCCTGGGGCAGATGAGCCAGGGTTCCGTGCGCGTGCGCGTGCTGATCTGGGAGGGGGCGGAGCAAATGGTGTGGGCTGATCCTCTACGGGCAGTAGTAGGGTACGGGCCGGAGACGATGGGGGCGGTGTTTGCCCGCTACTATCCGCCCGAACTGGGGCGTTTGGGGGATCGAAACGAATTGCCGGACCGCGCCCACAACGAGTTCTACGATGTGTTGGTGGGTACGGGGCAGCTCGGCGGGGCGCTGTACCTGGCGCTTCTGGCTACGTTCTGGCTCGCCGGCTTGCGGGCAGCCGGCCTTATACGGACGCCTGCGCAGCGAAATACTTTCCTCAGCTTGTTGCTCGCAGGAGGCGGGGGGGTGTCCCTCGCTGTCTGGCTCCTCGACGGGTCAGGGCGCTTCGTGGGCGTTGCGATGGCGGGGGGCCTCACGGCCGGGCTGTTCTTGTATTTGACCGAATATGCCTTCCGTCGGCTGCGCGCGAAAAAGGCGCAGGGCAAGAGGCCGGGGAAGACCGCAGCACTGGTCGGGGCCGCGCTGCTATCCGCGCTGGTGGTGCACTTCATAGAGGGGCAGGTGGGCCTTGCCGTTACGGCTACACGCCTGCACTTCTGGGTGTACGCCGCGCTGTTGCTGCGTCTGGGGTACGGCACGGTGCGCGCTGCCGGAGCGGCGCCTTCTGCAGCGATCCTGCCTGGAAAGGAAGGCGCCGGCGTTGTCCTCGCGCCCGCGCAGCCATCTCCGCAGCGCCACCGCCTCATCGGTGTCGCCCTCATTGGTGCCCTGCCGCTGTTGATTCTCGCTTTCGATTTCGCCCTTTTCTCCCCGGAGGCTAAGGTGAGCCCCAGCCTGCTATGGCTCATGGCCTTCCCTGCGGGCTTGACAGCGGTGTTCCTGCTTGCACGCTTTCCGTACACCTCACCCGGCGCTTCTCAATGGGGACAGCGTGTGCATCTTGTGGGAGGAATTGTCCTCAGCTTGCTGGGTCCCGTCACCCTCTGGGGCCTGGTCGAACGGCAAACGCTGGTGGGGCCTGGAGAGGCCGAGGTTCGTTTCGTGCTCTTTTTCTGTCTTTTCATTTTCACGATCGGGGCAGCGGCCTTCTTCTTGCCGCGGTCCCCGGCCGTGCCTTCCCACTGGCTCTATCCTCGTGCCACCTGGGTCCATGTGCTCCTGATGGCAGGTGTGCTCGTTGCCGTTTTCGAGACGAACGCAAACGAGGTGAGGGCGGACATACGCGCCCGGCAGGCCAGTATTCTCTCGCTACGCCGCGGTGTGTTCAATCAGGCCATCGCGCAGTATAGACGGGCCTTGGCCCTGCGTCCCCGCGAGGCTTCCTACCATCTCTTTCTCGGACGGATCTATCTGGAGCAAGCGCTCCTAGCAGCCGAGCCACCAAGGCGCGATACATTGTTCGCGCTGGCGGAAAAGGCGCTGCTGCAGGCGAAGGCCGCCTATCCCGGCGGCAGAGATCACCCTGCAAACCTGGGGCGGCTCTATGAAAAGTGGGCCACGTTCGCCGAGGACCCGGCGCTCCGAGCGGATCGCCTGCGCCTTGCCCTCGCTTTCTTCCAGGAAGCTGCATCGCTCAACCCGTACGACGTCCGGCTCTGGGTAGAGCGGGGACACGTCATCAGCATCACTGCCGACACGGCGGCCGCCTTTGCCGCGCACCTGACGGCGCTGCGGCTGGATAGCACGTACGTCCCCGCCTACTTAGCGCTGGGCGAATTGCATATGCAGCGGGCCGAATTGGACAAGGCTGAAGCAGCTTTCAGGCAAGCGACCAGGCTCGAACCGCGCTCCTTGCCGGCCCGTCAGGCGCTGCAAGAAGTGCGAGCGCGCTGGTCTTCGAAGAGCGAGTAGGGGCTCCTCTACGCTCTAGACGCTGCCGCCGTTGAAGCCTTGTAGTGCTTCTGTAGAACATCTGGTAGCGGGAGGCGACTACGGGTCCGGTTTCGCAGGAGGCGCTAAAGAGAGGCGCGGAGGTGCTCGAAAAAGTAGTCGCCAAGCTTCTGGGCGCCTGCGGGGGAATTATGGGCGAAATCATAGAAGTCGCTATCCGTCCACGGGATGTCGAGGGCTGCCTCAAGAAGCCGTACGTCATGCTTCTCTGCTACCTGACGGGTAGCCTCGTTAAAGCGCTGCATGATCAGGTACATGTCGAGGCCATTGACACGCACCGAATCGAGGGTGACCTCCTCGGCAGAGCCGACAAGGCGACTGTCAATGATTCTTGCGCTACGCAAGGGTGGCGTTGCGAAGACGGGTTCGCAGCCCATGGTCCTGGCAGCAAGTACAAGGCTGCTCAGTGCACCGACAGGCATCTGTTGATGGATTCTGCACGCCCATTCGCTTCCCTGCCGGCGTTGCCGTCTCTTGCCGTAGCGAGGCTACGTCGCGCTCCTGCGCCTGGGCAGCAAATCGACTGGATGCGCATTCAGCCATCACTTTCCACTTGTCAGAGCACTCAGTCGCGCTTCATATTCAGGCAAACGCGCTTGCAGTAGGAGTTGATGCCCGGCATCGTCTGCTTCGCGCGCCTTGACCACGTCCTTCTCCCTCATTTTCGCCTTCATCCTAACTCCATATACAGACTCTAACGGGGGAGCCCCATTTCGCCCCATTGCAGGAAGCCACATCGGGCAGGGGGCCCGGACCGACCTCGATCTGGTCTCTTCCTTTTTTTCACTAGTGATTGCTTTTTAGATGAGAACGTGTAGATTGTTCGGTGATTTGGTGTGACTGGACGTTTCGCCTCTTCACATCTATCAAGTGTTGTACGCCTGACCTACACGAGGATTTCGACATGAAAGCGTCTCCAAGCTTTATTCTTCTTACCCCCCCACCGCGGACGGCTTCAGCGTTAGGTGGACGACGGGCCTCGGGCACCCTTGTGCTGGCGCCACTCCTCTTATGCTTTCTGCTTGCCTTGCCGCACGAGAGCCTCGCTCAGGAACAGATCCAGCTTAAAAACCGGCATCAGGCCAATAGCTATATCCAAAGCGGAGCCATGGGGGTGACAGCCGGCCCTATCGGCTCCAATCCAGCAAGTGCGCTTTGGGCGGTTGAGCCCGTTGCTGGCACGG
>JAHEMB010000046.1:7785-11977 GCA_024643915.1 Rhodothermaceae bacterium
GCGAGGCCCGATCAGTATATCCATGTGGAAAACGGACCGCTTGCATTAAGCGTGGCCTCGGACAACTGGTGGTCGTCCCATTGGGCCTTTGAACCGGTAGCCAATACCAACTATTTTCGCATCCGCAACCGACACCTTGCAGATCAATACCTGCATGTAGAAGAGGGGCCGCTGAAGAGCAGTGCGACCGAGGCAGACTGGTGGTCGTCCCATTGGGAAAAGATCGAAGTTGCGGAAGATGATCCCGTAGCCTTCGCCGTGGCCGAGCACTGGAACGACGCAAGGTTCCCCTATGAGCCCCGGGGGGTCAACCTCAGTGGCGGAGGTTTCGAACTAAACCGGCTGAGCATTGGCCGGTATGAAGTCACTTTCAATGGCCTCGGGTCGTCCGGTCGCTCGTGGAACGCGCAAGTGAACGCAAAGAGCGGGAGCAGCAATGCCTCGCTCACTATTCCAATGGCCGTGTGTCGCCTGGAAGACGTGGTCGTCAATGCAGACGTTTCGGTGCAGGTTGCCTGCGAGGATCCGGCAACAGGAGCGGCCAAGGACGCTGAATTTAGCTTACTGGTGGTTGGAGATGATGTCCTCGGCGGTGCGGGCGCGCCCAATCAAAACGCCGCGTTCAGCCTGCATAATAAGACAAGCGGTACGAGGTTGCAGGATTATGGGCCGCTCTCCATAAGCGCATGGAACACTTCGCAGATCAAGATAGGGGCTCGTTCGGGCGAGTTTGAAGGTAACGTGATCGGGCACAGGCATACCACGATGTTCAACCGCCCGCAGCAGGTCGTCATGATTTCAGCATGGGGCGACCTCAGCGGAAGACGATGTATCAATCGCGCGATGACCGCTTCTGAAAGCGATGTCGTCTGCTTCGACCGTGCACGGGGCGGTGAAGCAAGCAAAACCATCCCCCACAATATCCTGAGAACCACCGGAGGACGGGCCGGCGGTCATACCGGTTTCGCGCACGTCGACGGCAGCAACGGCGTCGTCTATCAAGCCGGCGCGTTCAACAGTGCGGGGAAAGCCATCTCCGGCCGGAAAACCGGTACGGGCAAGTACACGATCACTTGGACGGGCCTGGACACTAGCATCTACAGAAGCATCCTCGTCACGCCGGCGGGAGGTACCACTGGACAACACTGCACGCACTGGTTGGTGAGCGATAGTCCATCGACCGTTGTTGATGTGGCGTGCTTCAACCTTGACGGAAAGCTGGCGGATGCCAGCCCCGCGTTCCAGATCTTGGTGATCAAGTAGGGAGGAAACGGTACAAACGGCTAGTGCGAAGCTGTTGTGGCTGGTAACCTCCCGTTCCTGCGGCGGCTGTTCGCGTTTGCCGCCGTCACCAGCTCACCCCGAGGCGGAGGAAGTGGAGCGTGCCCCGGTAGTCGAGGTCCACGGTCACGTCGCGGAAGAGATCGGAGGAACCGACGCGCCAGACCTGCCCCCGGAAGCCGTAGCCGAGGGCGAGGCCAAGGCGTCCGAAGAAGGGCCCTGCGAGGAGCAGCGCGTCGGCGTCGAGGAGGCGGGCGGTGCCGGTGCCGTCGGCGAAGGAGCGGGTGGCGAGGGCGAAGATGGGCGTGGCCCGCGCCTCGATATGCACACGCCGGCTGAGTCGGCTGCTGAAGGCCAGGCCGGTGCCCAGCCCCAGCGTCGTCACGCTGAATGACGTCAGCGAGGTTTCCTCCCCCTCCGGCGAGACGCGTCGAAAGTTACTGTGGAGCAGGAGGGGGAGCGTGAGGCGGGTGCCGCCCTCCTCGGGCGCGTAAAGCGTGAAAAGGTCGCCCCAGGTAGTCAGGGCCACGTCCAGCAGGCCGAGGTCGCGCCCGCCAACGCTGCCGACGGGCGCCGCCTGGCTGCCGAAGGCGAGGGAAAGATGGAGCCGGGGACGCGCGTAGGCCACACCGAAAACGGGCTCGGCGAAGTCGAATGACGGCTGCGGGTCTCCATCGCCGTCGAAGCAAAAATCGACCCAGCCATAGCCCACCGTTAGCCCCTGTAAAGGCGGGCCGCCCACCCCGCCGAACTGCGCCGCCGCTGTACCCGGCAGCAAAAGGCTGGCAGCGAGCAGCAGCGTCAGCAAGGCAGGTCTCATTGCACCGAACATTCGTTGACGGCTACCGCTACGCGCAGGACGAGGCGGAGAGGGGAAGAGACGAGGAAGGGAGGCGTGGACGATGTGTTGAATACAGAGCCATCGTTCATTTTTCAACCTCTCCATTCTGCCACGCCTCTATCAGTTCGCCGTCTTGGCCGGGTCACCCTGTGGCTCTGGCTGCACCGAATCGGTGAGGTCGTCGCCGGAGCGGGTGTCGAGGAAGCGGTAGGCGAGGGGGGGGAGTTGCTCGTCCATCTCCAGGCGTACACGCAGCAGGTGCTTCATAAACCAGCGCGTGGGATAATTGGGTACCTTGCGGTTGAGGAAAGCGCCGGTGAAGGGATGCACGCGCAGGATCACGGCGCGGCGGTTGCCCTGCGCCCGGTACCCAACAATCCAGCGTTCCATCTGTTCGACGAGCTTTTCGGGCGTCATCTTGGGGGGGCGGCTCTCCCGGCGTCCGTCATTGCGTTGTGAGGAGCGCCCGCCCCGGCCCCGTTTCTTGCCCTGCGTCTGCTGCTTCTCCTTGGGTTCCTCTTCTCGGCGCCCCTTCTTGGACGGCTCGCGGCGGCCGCGGTCGTCCCGCTTGCCCTTGGCTTTCACTTCAGGCTTGTCGTCTCCGCTGGTGTCCCCGTTCGATTCGCCGTTGGGGCCGGAGAAGGTGGTGGTGAGGCTCGGTCGCAGACGTTGCCGGGTGATCTGGACGAGGCCGAAATCACTCATCGGCAGGACCTTCGTCACGGCCCGGTCGCGGCGGAACTCCTTCCGCAACTCGTCGAAAACCTTGCGCTTGTTCCGCTCGTCGCGCAGGTCTATGAAGTCGATGACGATGATGCCGCCGATGTCGCGTAGCCGCGTTTGCCGGGCGATGACACGGGCCGCCTCAATGTTCACCTTGAGCGAGCTTTCTTCCTGCGACATGCCACGCCCCGAGCGGCCCGAGTTGACGTCGATGACGTGCATGGCCTCGGTCTTTTCGAGGAAGAGATAGCCGCCCGAGGGCAGATCCAACCGGCTCTTGAAGGCGTCGGCCACGTCTTTGTCGATGCCGGTGGCCTCGAAGATGTGTTGCTTGCCCTTGTACGGCTTAACGACGTTCGCCATCTGTGGCGCGACTGCCTGGACGTATCCCTTGACGTTGCGGAAGAGCCGGTGGTCGTCGATCAGGACGCGGTCATAGTCGTCGGAGAAAAGGTCACGGATGACGGAGGAGACCATCGAAACGTCTTCGTGGACGACCTTGGGCGGCTCGGGGTGGCCTTCGAGGTTGCCCTCAATCTTACGCCACTTGTCGATGAGGAGCTGGAGGTCGGTGTCAAGGGCTTTGGCGTTCTTGCCGTCGGCCACGGTTCGCACGATGGTGCCGAAGCCCGTAGGCAACAGGCTTTTGGCCAGGGCGCGGAGCCGCCGCCTTTCCTTGTACGAGACGATCTTCTTAGAGACGGCCACGTAGTCCGCAAAGGGCACGAGGACGAGGAAGCGGCCGGCGAGAGAGATGTCGGTGGAGACACGGCTGCCCTTCGATGCCATCGGCTCCTTGACGACCTTGACGAGGATGCGCTGGTCGCGCTTGAGGAGGTGGTAGAACGGGCCGTTGTGGGCGGGGCGTCTCTTCTGCTTGCTGCGCTGTCCGTCGTTCGGCTTGCCTTTGCCGCTGTCTTTCTTTTGCGACGAGCCGCGCTGGCTGCGGCGCTGGGCCGACCGGCGCTTCCCCCGCGAGTGCGACGTGCTGCGCTTCTTATGCGGTTCGGCCGCCTCGTCGCCTTGCGACGCTTCCTTCTTGTCGTGGCGGGGATGGCGGCGCTTGCTGCGCGTCCTGTGCGAGTCGCTGTGTGTCGAGCCGTCGCCCAGATGCGGGTTCTCCTCTTCGAGGAAAGCCAGTTGATCCGACAGGTTCTCCGAGAGGTCCGAGAAGTGCAGGAACGCATCCTGCTTCTGCCCGATATCGACGAAGGCGGCCTGGATGCTGGGCATAATGCGCCGCACCTTGCCGAGGAATATGTCGCCTAGGGTGCGCTCATGCTCCGGGGTCTCGATGTAGAACTCGGTCAGGTCACCGTTTTCGACGAGGGCTATGCGCGTCTGGTC
>JAHEMB010000653.1 GCA_024643915.1 Rhodothermaceae bacterium
AAACCGGACCGGTCAACGGAGTCTTCACCGTCACGCTTTCCACCACTTCCACCACCGACACCGTGATCGACTACGTGGTCGGTGGCTCCGCGACCAGCGGCAGCGACTTTACTCCGCTCACCGGACAGGTCACGATCCTCGCCGGAAGCACGACCGCCACCATCAACGTCAACACCATCGATGACGCGGTCGTCGAAGGCCTGGAGGACGTCAGCGTCACATTGACCGGAATCGCGTCCGGTGACCCGGATATCACGCTGGGCGGCACGACCTCGGCCTCCATCAATCTGACCGACAATGACAGTGCCAGCTGGACGATCACCGGCGACGACGTGTTCAAAAAGGTCGGCGTGCTCTCGGGCGGGGAGAAGAGCCGGGTGGCCCTTGCCCGGACGCTTCTCCATCCCGCCAACTTCCTCCTCCTCGACGAGCCCACGAACCACCTCGACATCCAGTCCATCCAGGTCCTCATCGAGGCGCTGCGGCAGTACGCCGGCTCGTTCGTCATCGTCAGCCACGACCGGCACTTCCTCGATCAGGTCGTCAACAAAGTGTGGCGTGCGGGGGGCGGCACGGTCCGCACGTTCCTCGGTGACTACAGCGCCTACCACTGGCAGCTTGAGCACGGCACCGCCGCCCGCTTCGCGCAGGACCTGCCGCCCGGCGAGCAACAGGGGCAGCCCGCCGATGCGCCGGACGCGAGCGAGGAGAACGCAGAGGAGAAAAGCGGCCCCAAGACGAAAGAGCAGAAGCGGCGCGAGGCCGAAGAGCGCAACCGCCGCTACCAGGCGATGCAGCAAAATGGGGAGGTCGACCCGTCGATCCTGACGCCGCACCAGCTCCGGCAGCAGTACGAAAAGGCTGAAGCGGACATCCTGGAAAAGGAAGCGCGCAAAGCACAGCTCGAAGCTGCCCTCGCCGACCCCGACCTCTATACCGACGCCAACCGCGCCCGCCAGACGACCGGAGAATACGAGACGCTCAAGGCCGAGCTAGAAGACCTTTACGAGACGTGGGAAAAGTTGGCCGAACACCTCGCCGCGCAGGAGCAAGCGTGAGCAGACTTAGCGTTTCCGCTCTGTATCAACCTGTCTTGCCACATCATGCCAGGCAAGCGGGGTGGGCCGAGTTACGCCTTATTTGCGCCAATCACATATCGGAGATCCCAACTCATCTATTTCAACGATTGGTCTGCATCGGGCATTCTTATCTCGTGTGAATCGACCTTTCTGAGCCTCATGGCAGAATCTAGCATCCTTTACGTATTCACGGATGCGTTGGGCGAGGTATTCACAGGTATCGGGATCGAAGCGATCCCACATTTCCCAGGCGAGCATCACGCTGGGCTTGAAGCCAGGTGGGTCGTCGTCGTCAGTTCGGGTTCGGTTGTCTCCCTCGAAAATAATGGAGCCGCCCACTGCGCGGATCTCGCTGTACAGGTCCTTGATCGAGGAAACGAAATCGGTTTTGGTGTACCTGGCCATTTCAGGCTGAGCTACTCATGTTGGAGAAAAGCAGCAGAAAAGCCGACGCGGCATCGTTAAAAATAGAGGCCGTAGTATTCCACGTCGGGAGCGATGCGGATGGCGGGGAGGGGGAGGCGGATGAAGTTGAGGATGTCTTTGGTGATCTTGAGCACGCGGCTGTCGCCCGTGGGGAGCTTCGTAATGTCGAAATCGAGGCCGATGTACAGCTCGCGGGTGCCGTGAAAGACGCGCTGCCCGGAGTCCTGCACGCCGTGCCCCACCGCTACCCCGAAGGGGGCCAGCCACTTCGGATACCCCGCCTGCCAGGCAGCCGGCAGCACGTCGTGAACGTTGGCGGCTACCCAAAACGTCATGCCGTCGTAGTCATCGAGGATGGAATCGCTGTAAGCCGGGTAGAGGCCCTGCTTGCGCGCCGGGGAGGGTTGATAGCTGATTTTGAGGCGGACACCGCCGAACGTCTCAGGGTGGCGTTGCCGGAGCACGGCGTAGCCCGCGCCGACGGTGTTGGCTGCGAGGTCGAGGTAGCTGAAGCCCCAGTTCGCGAAGAAGCCATCGGCCATTTCGATCTGGAGTTGGGCCACGTAGCCGGTGAGGGCGCCCAGCCAGATCGATTTCACCGCCGATACCCCGGACCAGCGAAAGGCCTGCGAGGTGGTGTGACTCAAGAGGTGCGTTACGAATAGATGGCCCAATTTATCCATCTGTTCGTGCTGCCGCCAGTCCCGGTCGAACTCGTGGAAGTGGAAGCGCGTCGTCGAGGTGGAGTACCAGTTTTTCGTCAGCTGGATGACGCCGATGACATCGCCGGCCACGAAGGTCCCCGCGATGGCATACAGCCGGGGCTTCTTGATGTCCGACTTGATGAGCCAGCGCGTGCCGTCGTCGAGGTGGGGCGTCCAGAGGTTTTCCTCCGGAGAAAGCAGGGCCGTACGGGACGAATCGGCGGGGCGCTGAGCCGGCGCCGGGACGGCCTCCTGTTCTGCCTGGACGGTATCGAGGGGCTCGGCGGCGGGCGCGGGAGCCTGCCCGGCGGCCTCGCAAAGCCAGCCACACAGCACGGCCCCGATGATCAGGTAACGAAAGGCGGTCCTCTGCACGCACAACCTCACGGCTAAATACATCTCGATAGGAGTTGCAAAGTATCCACCTCGGCGACAAGAATCAAGACGGGCATCCGTTCCAGGCGAGAGAGAGGGGGCCTTTACCGCGCCGGGCGGAAGTCAATAAACCTGGGCTATGCCCCAGTGTTTCGTAATGAAGCAGCAGCGCGGTCTTTCCTTTTCTCTTCTACACAATCTGCCACCGCTGGCTCAAAAGCGCCGTATTTAGCAACTTCTGCACAGATCAACGGCAGGAGGTGCAGTAGGTTGGAGTAGGAATGCTGCTGTTCAACATTACCCGCGCCTGCGCCTGCCGCGGATGCACGCGCTCATCCACATTACTCTATACGCTGCCGAGTGCCGCCGTGGGCCTGACGAAGCTGCACCTGCGGTCTCTCGGATCACC
>JAHEMB010000654.1 GCA_024643915.1 Rhodothermaceae bacterium
TAAAGGGCCCGAGGCGGCACAGCGGTCCTCTCTCCACTGGTGGGAGAGACACAAGCTTGCGACTGATGAGCGAAGCGAATAAACAGAGTGAGGGAGGAAACCGTCTGAAGACGGCGCAAGGGACACCTTCACCCTGTACTTCTCCCGTCGAGGGAGAGGGGACGCAGGAGCACCATCCACGCCAGAGAGACCCTTCACCACTTCGCGCACACGAACCGATGCCTGTGGCAACACCTGAACCCGGAGCTTGGACCACGGAGCCTGAGATTTCAACAGCACAAAGCCCCCTCCGTTCTCAAATCTGAGACGAAGGGGACCTCACCAATCCTTGCTTCAATACGCTTACTTCCGGCGCGAGGGCGAACGCCGGCCGCCGGGACGGCCCGAGCCGCCCTTCCACGGACGCCCGCCGGACGGCGCCTTGCGCTCCCGGCGACCACCCGACTCCTGGAACGAACCGCTGGCTTCGGGGGCCGTGAGGGAGCCGTACTCCTTCCGCGCGAGCCGCTGACCCGTGTGCCGCTCAATGTTGCGCAGGTACGATTCCTCGTCCCGCGCGACGAACGTGATGGCATCGCCGGTGGACTCCGCGCGGCCCGTCCGTCCAATGCGGTGGATGTAATCCTCGGCCTGATTGGGCGTATCGTAATTGATCACGTGCGAGATCGTGTCCACGTCGATGCCTCGGGCGGCGATGTCGGTGGCGACGAGGATCTGGAACCGGCCACGCTTGAACCCATCGAGGGCGCGCTGGCGCTGGTTCTGCGACTTATTCGAGTGGAGCGCCGTGGCTGTAAAGCCTTTCTTCGCCAGGCCCCGCGTGATCCGGTCGGCGCGGTGCTTGGTGCGCGAAAAGACGAGGACGTTGTCGATGGGCTCGTTCTGGAGCACGTGGAGCAAGAGGTCCATTTTCTGGTGCGACGCCACCGAGCAGGCGTGCTGCACGACCGTCTCCGCCGGGTTCCGCCGCTCGCCCACCTCAACGAATTCAGCGTCGGGCGTGAGGATGCTGCGGGCGAACTTCTGCACCTCGCGCGGCATCGTGGCCGAGAAGAGGAGCGTCTGCCGCTCCTTGGACGTCCGGGCGACGATCTTGCGGATGTCCGGAATGAAGCCCATGTCGAGCATGCGGTCGGCCTCATCGAGGATCAGCACCTCGACGTGCGAGAGGTCGATGTTGCCGCGCTCCATGTGGTCGAGCAGGCGGCCCGGCGTGGCGACGATGATGTCCACGCCCCGGCGGAGCGCTTTGATCTGCGGCCCCATCGGGACCCCGCCGAAGATGGCGACGCTGCGGTGCGGCGTGAACTTGCCATAGGCGCGAATCGCCTGCTCCACCTGGAGCGCCAGCTCACGCGTCGGCGTGACGGCGAGGGCGCGCACCGGGCGGCCTCCCTTCGGGCGCGGCGCGTTCGTCAGGCGGTCGAGGAGGGGCAGGACGAATGCGGCCGTCTTACCGGTGCCCGTCTGCGCGCACCCGATCATGTCGCGGCCGGTGAGGGCCACGGGGATGGCGGCGGTCTGGATGGGGGTGGGACTGGAATACCCGGCTGCAAGAACGCCCTGCAGGATTTTCTCGGTAAGCCCGAGATTCTTAAAGGTCATCATGATGAAAAGTCGTAAAGGGTAAAAGAGATGCGTAGACCGGCAGGGTGCGGGCCTATCGCGAGAAGACGTGCTAACGGGAATCTGCAGAGAGGGCGCGGTGGGCGGCCAGAGCCTGCGATGTTTTGTGCAGGCGGGGCCGAAAGCACCAATCCAAAAACAATCTCTAGAAGAGGTTATCTGAAGGGCAGCATCGACGAAAAACGATCGACCTACTGCTTGCCCTAGCAGATCCGGTAAGCGGGTGGATGGTATCCGCTACCGAGACGAGACGAACCGGGAACGGTGTTAATATGAAGCCTCCAATGCCCCAGCCGCCGCTTTGTTGCCTGTGCATCTGGCCCCGCCGTGAATAGGGGGAGAAGAGCACGAACGCCGTGTGGTTGTACCACCGAAGGTCAAACAAGGGTATCGGCCGTCCCGTGCATAAGTGTAATGGGGCGCGGGGCAGGCTGATTCTTTGAGGTGTGGACGTGTGGATGGATGAACGTGATTTCAGGCACCGTCTCACCAGCCCCACGAGCCTGGCGCCCCCTTGAACGGCCCGGCGAGGTCGTCAGTGATCCAGCCGCCGTAGAAGCCTCCAGGCTGTGGCCGGACCTGTTCGTCGCCGACGAGGCACGCCGCCATCTTGTCGGCGTAGAACGCAACGTGATCCTTGAGCGCCGCATACCGCCCGACCGGGTCGGGATAGGCCCATGCAGCTTGCCCTGCCCGATGGCCCCCGACCACCACATCATAATAGACGGCCTGGCCCTTCCATTCGCAGAAGCTCCCCCCCGCCACCGGTTCGAGATGATCCATGCGGATGTCCTCGGATGGGAGGTAGTAGACCGGCGGATGGCTCGTCTCAAGAATGCGCAGGGCGCGGCTGGTGTCTGCGATCACCTCTCCGCCGAAGACGACGCGGACGTGTCTGGAGACAGGTTCGAGGCGCGGCGGGCGCGGGTAGTCCCAGACGGATTCCTGTCCGGGGCCGGGCTTTTCGGGGCGCGGGCGGGGCATGGTGATGGTGAGAGAGAGGGCGTGGGTTGTAATGGAAGCTAAAGAAAACGCTCCGGCGGGCTGAGGCCGCCGGAGCGTTCTGCTCTCTGCGTTGAGCGGTGGCGTTAAATTTTTTTGCGCACGTTTTCGCGGGCCTCGCCCACTTTCTTCTTGGCCTCGCCTTTGGCCTGGTCAAACTGGCCCTCGGCGCGCTTCTGCGAGTCGCCTGCGATGGCGCCATAAGCTTCCTTCGCTTTGCCTTTGGCTTTGTCCATCATGCCATCGGCTTGCTGCTTTTTCGGATGATCGGCCATTGCTTTTTTGCTTCGTTGGTGCGAGGTCAGTCACTTGTGGCATTTGACCAGCAGGCGAGCCAGGCAGTTTCTACTGAATGGTTCTCAA
>JAHEMB010000655.1 GCA_024643915.1 Rhodothermaceae bacterium
CCGGCGCCTCAGCCTCGGCCTTTGCATCGGAAGGAGGCGCGGAAGCGGCACGCTCTTGCTCGGGCACGCCCATCTCCATCTTCATCTGCCGGAGGAGGGCGTTGGCGCGCGCTTGCTGCATCAGCTCCTCCATCTCTTCGAGCGAGGGCTGCGGAGCGGCGTCTTTCTCTGCCTCCGCTTCGAGGGCGATTTCGAGGCGGGCTTCGCTCAAGGCCGTTTCTTCCGCGAGCTTCTCCACCATCTCCTCGTGCTTGTCGAGGGCCTGCTGCCGGCCCCCCGTCATCTCTTCCACCGCCCCGGTGACGGCCTGCTGCCGCCGCATCCCGCGCACGGCCTCTTTCAGCTTCTTGAGGGAGCGCAAATGCTCCTTCTCGGCTTCCTTGATCCGCTGATACTCTTCAGGAGACATGGCTGGATGGTTTACCGGTTGTTGGTTTGCCGGTTGTCGGTTGAGAGGAAGAAATCGACAACCGACAACCGGCTAATCGACAATCGTTTATTCGGTTTGCGTGCGTTCGCGGCCGATGGTTTTTTCGCCCTGATCGGCTTCCTGCTCAGGAAGTTCAAGGCGCTGCTCGGCTTTCGTGGCGGCGGCGGGCTCGCCCAGGCCCATCTCCAGCTTGAACTGCTTGACGAGTTCCGACGCGCGGAGCGATTCGGCATCCTCCTCGATCTGCATGGAATCGGTGTCGATGGAGTCGAGGGCCATCTCCATGCGGGCCTCGTTCTTGGCCGTCTGCTCGTAAACGCGGTTGAGCATCTCATCGTGCGTCTGGTCGAGGCCGGCCACCTCGAACTGCTCCAGCGCGTCAGCCACTTTGCTCTGCCATTTGGCGCGCTCGTGGGCGCGTAGGGCATCCTTGGCCTCCTGAATTTTGCGCTCTTTCTCCCGCATAAAGGCCTTCTTCACCTGGAGCGCCTTGTCGTAAGCGGCGGAGGCGTAGGTGAGCTGCTCTTTCGAGCGCTCAAGCTGGTCGCGCGTTTTTTCGAGGCGAATGGCGTACTGCTGCGCGATGTCGTCGCGCCCGCCCTGGATGGCGGCCTTCACTTTCGAGGTGAGGTCGGTCAGCTCCTGCTCATTGCGGCGCATCTCTTTCTGCAAGAGCATCACGTTGGCCTTCACCGTGGCGATGTTCTCGTTCATCTTCGGGACCTGATCGTTCAGCTCCCGGATGTTTTGCTCCAGAATGAGGCGCGGGTCTTCGAGGGAGGAGATGGCACCGCCGAAAACGGATTTGACGAATCGTTTGAATCGGGCCCAGACAGACATGGCGAGGTGGGGTGATGTTCGAGTTTGGGGAAGGCGCGGGCGCTGGTGGCAGCGTCTGCGCCAACTTACGCAGAAAAACGCTAAAACACTATAACACCGCGAACTTACGGTCGGTTCGCCCAGCCCGCCGTTGTGTAGCGGTCCATAAGCATTTCGGGGAGCATGGGCGGGGTGTCGGTGTAGGTAAAGGCCTGCTGCACGGCTTTCGTGAACGATTCGACGTGGTCGGTCTTCTTCGTGTAGAGCCGCGCCAGCAAGTCGCCCGCCTGTACGGGCTCACCTGGTTTTTTGTTGAGCACGAGGCCGGCGGTGGGGTCGACTTCGTCTTCTTTTCTTCGCCGCCCCGCTCCCATGTCCACCGCCGCATAGCCGAGGGCGAGCGCGTCGAGGGTGGCGACGTAGCCTGCGGCGTCCTCCGTCGCGCGGACCTCCCCTGCGGGCACGGCGCCTTCGCGGCGCTCGGGCGCGTGCAACACCGCCGCGTCGCCGCCCTGCGCCTCGACCAACTCGACGAATTTCTCAAACGCCTTGCCGTCGTCGATGGCGGCCTGCGCTTGCTGCCGGCCTTCCTCGGGCGAGGCCACGACGCCGCCCAGGTGCAGCATCTCACCGGCCAGGGCAAGGGTGACGGTCATCAGGTCGGGCACGTCATCCCCGCGCAGGCAGCGGATACTCTCTTCCACCTCGGGCCAGTTGCCCACGGCCCTGCCCAGGGGCGCGTTCATGTCGGTGAGCCACGCCATGGTGGGCTTGCCCGCCTGCTCGCCGATAGCAACGAGCGTCTCGGCCAGTTTGCGCGCGTCGGCCTCGGTCTTCATGAACGCGCCGCGCCCACACTTCACGTCGAGCACGAGCGCGTCGATGCCCTCGGCCAGCTTCTTGCTCATGATGCTGGCCGCGATGAACGGGATGAACTCCACCGTGCCGGTGACGTCGCGGAGGGCGTAGAACTTGCGGTCGGCGGGGGCGATCTCGTCCGTCTGCCCGATCATCACCACGCCCAACCGGTCGAGTTGCGCCTTGTATTCGGCGGTGGTGAGGTCGGTGCGGAGGCCGGGGATGGCTTCGAGCTTGTCGAGCGTGCCGCCGCTGTGGCCGAGCCCGCGCCCGGAGATCATCGGCACGGACACGCCGCAGGCCGCCACGACGGGCGCGAGAATGAGCGAGACTTTGTCGCCCACGCCGCCGGTGGAGTGTTTGTCGACCTTGATGCCGGGCGTGGCGGAGAGATCGAGCACCTCGCCCGAGTGCAGCATGGCGTCGGTCAGGGCCGCCGTCTCGGCCTCGTCGAGGCCCCGGAGGAAGGCCGCCATGAGGAAGGCGCTGATCTGGTAGTCCGGCACGTCTCCGCGCGTGTAGGCGCCCACCAGCCAATGGATTTGCGCGGGCGAGAGGGTCTTACCGTCACGCTTGGCTGTGATGAGACTGACGGGGTTGAAGTCGGGCATGCTAAGTCCATCAAGGCAACGGACGCCTTCACACCCGACCCGGCGGCGTGCTGTTCCAAAGGGCACAGGTTTCGGATTTCGATCTTCGGATTTCTAGCTTCGGATTGAAAAGAGTAACACGCCATCCATACCCCAAGACCCGCATCATAGAAGAAGGCTCGCCCCGCGCCTGGGACGAGCCTTTTTACCACAAGCACGTTGTCTCTAAAAGCGATAACGGACGCCGATAGCGAAGTTGTTGCGCGCCACCTCTTCGTCCACGAGCGGGG
>JAHEMB010000656.1 GCA_024643915.1 Rhodothermaceae bacterium
GAGGAAAGGGAATTCGGGCAGGCGGCGTGACGAAGGTGCGCCCTTGATCATACTACGTGAGGAAACGCCCGCCATGGTGACGACGGGTGTAAGCGCGTCCTCCATCGCGATGTCGAACTGGATGAAGAGTTTCTGCCCCTGCGCCTTAAACAGGGCCAATTCGACACCCTCAGCATTGAGTTTGCTCACCCGAAAATCGAGTTTAACCGATTCCCCTGCGAAAGCGTAGGTGTTTGGAGGCGCCTGCGCTTTATCGCGGGTGAAAACGAAAGCGGCGAGCAGGAGGGCTAGGGGTACGAGCGCGAGGGTCGTCTTTCTCATGGCGAGACGGGGATGGGTGATCGGTCCCGAAGGATGGCAGGGCGCCGAAAGCGTCAGTAGGCTGGGTATAATATACTGTTTTCTGCCTGCAAAGTGCCGTCAAGATAGCGCGTTTTGAGCCGCTGGTGCTGAAGCTTCCCGTTCGGCGTAAACGGCAGCGTGCGCGGCTGGAGCAGGTACACCCGGCCGGGCCGGACCCCGAGCCGGGCGTGGATGCGTTGTACGAGGGTGGTAACGAGGCGGCGGCCCTCGGCCTGCGAAGGCATATTGTGGCGGCGTAACTCGGCGAAGAGGTAGAGTTGCTCGCCGGCCTCCGGGCGGGGCGTGAGGCCCACGGCAGCAGCGCGCCGCACCTCCGGCAATGCCTCGACGATCTCCTCGATGTCGGCGGGATAGAGCGTGCGGGCGGCGTGCTTGATGACGTTCTTCTTGCGGGCAACGACGAAGAGGTGGCCGTCGGCGTCGCGGTAGCCCAGGTCGCCTGTCAGGAGAAAGCCGTCACGTCCCCAGAGCCGGGCGTTGGCGGCGGGGTTGTCGTAGTAACCGGGCGTGAGGGCGGGGCTCCGCACGGCGATTTCGCCCACTTCGCCTGCGGGGAGGCAGCGGTCGTTCTCAACGATGCGCACGTCGATTTCCGGGAACGGGGGCCCGACCGAGACGCGCCCCGCCGCATCGACCTTTTTCGTCGTGCCAGGGGGCGCCATGCTCACGCCCACGGTGGCCTCGGCGAGGCCGTAGCCGGCCACCATGACGTGGCGCAATCCGAAGGCGTCCTCGAAAGCCTCCATCGTGTGGGGCCGCACCGGTTCGGCGGCGTTCAGGGCCACGCGCAGGCTGGCAAGGTCGTAGGTTTCGGGCGTTCGTGTGGCCCGAACGCACAGCCGGTAGGCCGTGTCCGGCGCGGCGACGAAGGTGCCCTGGTGGCGTTCCACCGCGCGCAGCCAGCGGGCCGGATGCGGCAGGCCGGTGGGCAGCAGGACGAGGCGCGCGCCCAGGTAAAAGGGCACCATCGTCATGAGGATGAGGCCCATGTCGTGGTAGACAGGCAGCCAGCTGACGAAGACCTCCTCGGCCGTGATGCGCATCCCGGCGATCATCTGTCGGACGTTGGTGAGGAGGCCACGGTGCGTGAGTTGGACGCCGCGCGGGTCGGCGGTGGAGCCGGAGGTGTACTGGATAAACGCGACCTGGGCGGGGTCGAGGGCCGGGAGCGCCGCCGGGGAGGCGGTTGCGTCGGCGGGGCAGAGGTGGAGGCTGTTTTCCTGCGCAAGGGCTTGGAAGGAGGGGGAAGGCGGCTGGCCGGGCGGCAGGACGAGGTGGCGGGCGCCGCAGCGGGCCATCAGGGCGCGGCATCGGGGCGCGTCGGCGCCGTGGAAGAGGGGGACGGCCACCGCCCCGCTCAAGAGCGTGCCGTAGAAGGCGGCGAAGAAGAAAGGGCCGTTGCGCAGGGCCATCGCCACGCGGTCGCCCGGCGCCACCCCGGCGCACTGAAGGGCCCCGGCAAACCCGCGCGCTTTTTCCCAGAGCCAGCCATACGTGTAAGGCTGATAGTTGTCGGGCGCCTCCTCGAAGAGGAACGCCGTCTGGTCGGGGCGCGTCCCGGCGGAGCGGGACAGCATCTCGACGAGGGTCGCCGGGGGCGACGGGCCGGGTGGGGCGGCTGAAGTCAAGGGGCCTCCGGGGGAGATGCCGCGAGCAGGCGGACCACCAGGCGGTAGACGTCCTCTACGGTGCGCAGGGTAGCCAGGTCCTCTTCGGGAATAAAGACTCCGAACCGGTCCTCCACGGCCACCGCGAGGTTCACCAGATCCATCGACTCCGCGCCGAGGTCTCCGTACAAATCGTCCTCCGGGCGCACGGCAGCACGGCCCAATTGCAGCCCCACGATCTCTTCGACGTCGCCGAACGTCACCGAGGGGCTGGGCGTGCCGGTATGCTGGTCTTTATTGTTCATCTTGTGCAGTGCTATGAGCGCCCTCATCGGTGAGCAGATGGGCCACCGCCTGCGCGATCTCCTGCGCCTCCTGCCTGTCCATGTCTGCCTCCATGAACATCAGGTCGAGGTGGAGCCGACCTAGGCTGAGGTGCGCGAAGGCCGCGAGTTCGGGGCCGAGGCGGTTGGACGTGATGAAGCCGTGTACGCTCGTCACCTCAATGGGACCATAGTTTTCTTGGAGTGCGAGCGGGCCGGCGTAACTCAGGGCCGTCGTGCCCATGCGCTCCGATTGCCGGCGCAGGAGCCACGTCATGAGGGGCTTGCTCACGATTGCCGACAGGAAGCGCTCGCCCCGGCGGTTGGCCGCGTAGACGGCCTCGCCGAGGGGGCGCGCCACGTCGTAGAGCGATGCGTCGGGGGTGAGGCGCACCGCGAGGCGGAGCATGGAAATATAGCAGCCGAGGTGCTCGGTAGAGACGGGCGGGTGCAGGTGGGGCCGCTGATCGACGAAGACGATGGTGCGGAAACGGCCGGGCCGGGGTGCGTGCCGTCGCCGGTACACGGCCAGGAGGAGCGCCGCGCCGAGGGTGCTGCCCAGCGTGACCCCCGCACGACGGCTCCGGCGGACGAGAGCGAGCGTGTCGTCTACCGAAAGGCTGAACGAATGCAGGCGGCAACGGCTCGAAGGCGGGATCGGTGCGGCCGCACGCGGCCCTTCGCG
>JAHEMB010000657.1 GCA_024643915.1 Rhodothermaceae bacterium
AAAGCGCGGTGAAGGCCCACACCTGCCGGATGGCCTGGTGCGCGGCGCCGGCTTCGGCGCCGGCCCGTGTGGCGGCCCGTGTCGCCAGCAGCAGAAAGAGCGTCAGCATCCCCGTCCGCACGAACAGGTCGCCACCGATTTTGAGGAGGGCGCGCACGTCGCTGAAAGGGATCCGTTGGGGCCGTCCCAGCCGCTGCAGCATAACGACCACGGCCCAGGCCGCGCCGAGCCACTGGCTGATGGTGCTGGCCCACGCTGCCCCCGCAATGCCCCACCCCGGCACCGGCCCCCACCCGAAGACGAGCGGATAGTCGAGCGCGATGTTGAGGACGTTGACGGCGACCGCGATCCAGAGCGGCGTCCGCATGTCGGCCTGCCCGCGAAAGGTGCCGAAGGCGGCGACTGTTGCCAGCACCGCCGGAGCGCCAAGGAGGCGGATCTGGATGTAGACGACGGCCTGCGTCTGGACCACGCCCTCGGCCCCCATGAGGGCCGCCACGGGTGCCGCCCCCCACCAGCCCAACCCGATGAGCATCACGCCGAATGCGCCAGCCAGGCTAAGGGCAAGGCCGCTGATCTGCCGTGCCCGCCCCGCCGCCTGCCGCCCGAGGGCCTGCGCCACCTCCGTCTGCGTGCCGATGCCGAGGAAGTTGAAGATCCAGAACGTACCCGATAGCACGATGGCCCCCACCCCGAGGGCCGCCAGCGACTCGGCCCCCAGCCGCGCCACGAACGCCGTATCGACCAGCCCCGTAAGCGGCTCGGCGACGAGGGAGAAGAGGACGGGGACGGACAGCCCGACGAACGTCCGGTGCGGCGCGCGGACGAAAGGATGCTCGGAGGATGGAGTAGATTCGGTCACGTCCTTTCGACTGTAACTTGACTTAAGCAGTTGAAATGGGCACGGCTTTTTAAGCCTCCCTTTGAAGGGAGATTTGAAGGATGTCGGTTATGGCAACGGCCTACGGACATCCCCCTGGCCCCCTTCAAAGGGGGTTTCACTGCCAACTGCGTACGTCCTATGTAAAAGGAAAAAGCCGACCCCGGCATGGCGGAATCGGCTTTTTCGGTCGATGCGGAGAGGGAGGGATTCGAACCCTCGGTACCCCTGTCGAGGTACGCCGGTTTAGCAAACCGGTGGTTTCAGCCACTCACCCACCTCTCCGGGTCGCTCGGCTGAATTGCAGGGCTGCAAAGATAACGGTCGCTCTAACGACGCGCAAGCCCACGCGTTTCCGGGGTGGAGACAAAAATGAAAGGGAAGAAGCGAGGATCCATCTTCCATCCTCGATCCTCCCTCCTCCATCCGTATCAGCCGGCTTCGAGGGCGTTGGCGCCGCTCACGATCTCGATCAGTTCCTTGGTGATGGCGTCCTGGCGGGCGCGGTTGTATTTAAGCTTGAGGTCGCGCAGCAGCTCGTCGGCGTTGGAGGTGGCGTTGTCCATGGCCACCATGCGCGCGCCCTGCTCCGAAGCGTTCGATTCAAGGAGGATGCGCCACATCTGGAAGTTGAGGTAGCGCGGCACGAGGGCCTTCAGGATGTCCTCGGCGCCGGGCTCGAAGATGTAATCGACGGCCTTGCCTTCGGGCATCTCGGCCTGGTGCTCCACCTCCTGCTCCATCACCGGCGTCATGAACTGCTCTTTCGGAACGGGCAAGAACGGCTCGGCGATGCGGTTCTGAGAGATGGTATTCTTGAACTCGTTGTACACCACCTTCACCTCGTCCCACCGCTCGTCCAGGTAGCCCTCCACGGCCACGTCCACGATGTCGTCGGCGGTGTTGAAGGAGAGCTTGTCGAAGATATTCCGGAAGTCACCCACGAGGTTATAGCCACGCTTGGCGAAATGCTCGTGGCCCTTGCGCCCCACGCACAGCAGGTAGAGATCGCCACGCTCCCGCTGGGCCGCGTACTCCTTCTCGATGACCTCTTCGGCCTTTTTGATAACGTTCGTGTTGAACGCCCCCGCCAGCCCACGATCCGCCGTGACGATGACGAGCAACACCCCGCTCACCTCGCCCCGCTCCACGAAAAGCTCGTGCGCGGTGGGATCGAGCTGCCCCTTGAGGTGGCTGATAATCTCGCGCACCTTAAAGGCGTAAGGCCGCGTGCTGAAGATGCGCTCCTGGGCCTTCCGCAGCTTGGCCGCCGCCACCATCTTCATGGCGCGCGTCACCTGCTGCGTGTTCTTGACCGAAGCGATCCGGTTCCGTATGTCGCGTAGACTGGCCATTATTTGAAGAGTGGAAGACTGGAAGAGTGAAAGAATGGAGGAGGCTCAATTCCGAACCTTTTTTCCTCCATTCGTCCTTTCCTCCATTCTTCGGTTCAATCAGTTCTGGGCGTAGAGATCGACCATGTCCTGGGCCTCTTTCTTAAGGGCCTCGGCGGTCTCGTCGCTCATCTTGCCCGTAGTGCGGATCTCGGCGAGGAGCGCTTCGTGGCGGAGGGTGAGGCGCTCGATGAACTCGCGCTCGAACTCCTTGACGCGCTCGGTCGGGACGCTGTCGAGCAGGCCCTGCGTAGCGATGTAGACGATAGCGACCTGCTGCTCGACGGGCATGGGCTGGTACTGGCCCTGCTTGAGCACCTCGACGAGGCGCTGGCCGCGAGTGAGCTGCCGCTGCGTAGACGGGTCGAGGTCCGATCCGAACTTGGCAAAGGCTTCGAGGTCGCGGAACTGAGCGAGGTCGATGCGGAGCGTGCCGGCGACCTTTTTCATGGCCTTGATCTGCGCGTTGCCGCCCACGCGGCTGACGGAGATGCCGACGTTGATGGCCGGGCGCACGCCTGCGTTGAACAGGTTCGCCTCCAGATAAATCTGCCCGTCGGTGATCGAGATGACGTTCGTCGGGATGTAGGCGGACACGTCGCCGGCCTGCGTCTCGATGACGGGGAGGGCCGTGAGGGAGCCGCCGCCCTTGACCTTGCCCTGGAGCGATTCGGGCAGGTCGTTCATCTGCGTCGCCACCTCCT
>JAHEMB010000658.1 GCA_024643915.1 Rhodothermaceae bacterium
CACCGGCCGCAGGATCTACCCGGACGATTCCTGAAGCAGGGCGAGGTCGTGGGTTACGTCGTCGACGGGCCGTCGCGGACCGTGCGGGTCGTCGTCCCGCAGAGTGAGGCGGATCTGGTGAACTCCCACATCAGCGCCACGGAAGTGCGCCTTGCCTACAAGGCCGAGAATCTGTTGCTCGGCGATCTCTCGCGGGCCTTGCCCTCGGCCACGGATCGCCTGCCTGCGAAATCCCTGGGCACCGCCGGCGGCGGCAGCGTGCCGGTCGATCCACTCGACGAGGAGGGGCTGCGTAGCGAGGAGAAAATGTTCCAATTCGACGTGGCCCTGCCGGAGGGTGCTCCGGCCTACTATTTCGGTCAGCGGGCCCATGTTCGATTCGAGCACGGGGAAGAGACCCTGGCCGCGCAGTGGTACCGGTCTCTGCGGCAGCTCTTCCTGGCGAAATTCGAGAGTTAGCCCCAATACTGTTCACTTTATGATCTTCACGGCCGTATTCAGTTGCATGGCCTGGGGTGGCGAATGCTTCGGACGCAGCGGGTAGTTGCTCATTTTGCGTTTTACGCCTCGTGGATTGCGCCGGTGTCGACTGGAGACCACGCGCTCATCGAGGATCTCCTGGAGCACCCGCTGGCGCAGCATCGCTTGGCGCAGAGGGGGGAAAAGAGCCGTGCGTGAGGATTTTGCGCCGCACGACCCGCACGGCGTGCACGTAGGAGAGCCGATCGGGGTCTTCGCCGGCCTGGCAGGCGGCCTCGTGCATCAGGGCACGAATGGCGAAATGTGCCAACATCAATCCCCAGAACTCCTGACGTACCAACTCAGGGGTCTTGCTGCGCAAGACGATTCGGGCGCCACGCAGGTGGGTTTTGAGCTCGTCGAGGGCCGTTTCGATCTCCCAGCGCTCGTGGTACAGGGCGGCGAGTTCCGGGCCGGGTGCTTGTTGCTCATCCAAAAGGGTACTCACCAGCCGGTAGAGCGGTTCGGCGTCGGGCACGCCGTCCAATTGATACTCGATCACGCGCACGGGCACGCCCTTGCTCTGGTGGCGCCGGTCCTTGTCCGAGGGATAGATGTGGCTCAAGTAGGAGCCGTCGGGCAGGCGTTTCTCGCAGGGCAGTCGGGCGTTCTTTTTCACTCGCCACAACAACGCCGCCCCGGTGGCACGCGCCGCCTGCCACAGCGCATAACCGAAGAAGTTGCGGTCTGCCAAGCACAGCATGCCCGGCGACAAGGTGGTGACCACTTCCTTGGCCAAGCTCAATTCGCCGACGTCGTAGCCGGCCATGCGCGTGCCGAACAGCACATGGGTGCCGTTCTCCACCAAGGAAACGAAACGAATGTGCGGGAAGGCGCTGCAACCGCGGCTGGCGCCCGGGCGACCAAAGGCCTGCGCATTGCCTTGTTCGTCGGCGACGTCCAAGCCGCTGCCGTCCAGGCTCACCAAATGCCATTGCCGATAGCCGCAACCCGGCTCCTGCGGGCGGCCCACCGGGCGGACGAGCGCATCGTGCAAGGCTCGCATTGGCTCCGCGCCCAGGCGCGTGCGCGCCTGCGAGATGCCCGATTTGCCGGCCACCTTGGGGGGCGTCGAAGGGTCCGCCAGCCACTGCAGGCCCTCCAACAGACACCGCAACACCTCCCGATAGGAGGAGTGCATGTACAGCGCCAGGGCGATCACGTAATAAACCACCACGTGCGCCGGCAGGTCCCGCTGACGCACGCTTTGGCGCCCCGAGGCACGAAGCGCTGCGTCTACCGCGGTCCGTGGGATCATCCTGTTCAGCACACCGAGGCTGATGTAATCCGTGATCCGGCTCCCTTTGGGCAGTTCGGCCACCGTGCGCGCCATCAGCATTCCAAGGATGTCCCGGTGCAACGCAGTATAGACCGGATACACTTAAGTGAACAGTATTGGGCCTAAACCACGATGACGTGCAGACGACGCGGGCCGTGAGCTCCGTACTGTATGGTCTGCTCCACGTCCGCTGTCTTCGACGGGCCGCTGATGAGGTTCACCGTGCGCGGCATACCGTTTGGCAGCGCCCGCAGCCGGGGCCAGACGTCCTCCAGATAGCCCACGAACTGATCATTGCGCACGATGACGATGTGATCCTCGGGAAGGAAATTCAGCGTCGTAGGACTATCACCGCTCGAGAGCAGCACCAGGGTGCCAGTCTCTGCGACCGCCGCAAAGCAAGGCGTCAGACTGACCGTGTCCTCCGGGCCGGCCACACCCCACGCGATATCGAACTGCTCTGGCCATGGGAACTGATCGCGCAGGGCGGGCGCGACGCGTAGCCTTGCGGGCAGTTGCTGCCGCTGCAGATACTCGGACACGGCATTTGGAACTTCATCGAGGCTCTCGATCTTGGCCACCGTCCCGGTCACGGCGGTGAGCTTGTCGGAAAAGCGCTGCTCCAGGTTCCCTTGGAAGGCGGGCCGAGGATGCGACGGTGGCTCGGCCATGCGGCGATCCAGCTCGTTCTTGTGCGCAGCATCCAGGGTCGTGCGTCCCAGCGACTTTCGAATCTCCGCCAGTATCGCTTCGCGCGCGCTGCTCATGAGACCCGTCCTCGGCCTTTGCGCCACGCACTCTGGAACGTTTCCCCCTGGGGTGCGGGAAGATCCCGGCTCTGCGTCCAACCCGATGCCAGCGGCACGTGGCGGAACCGGCCCTTGCGGCGCCCCAGCAGGCTGAGCACCTTGACCTCCAAACCGGTCAAGCCCTGATAGAGCGCCGGCCTCTGGGCGAGAAATGCCCAGAGCTTCAACCCCCATCGGGCTGAACGTCCCTCGAGTCTCTGGCGATGCTGGCGAATGCGGTGTCGGCGTAACAGATCCGGCAGTGGAATCTTCACCGGGCAAACACTCGCGCAGCGCCCGTTGAGGGTGCAGGCGTTGGGTAGATCGCGCGCCTTCTCCTCGCCCAATATCCACGGCGTGAGCAC
>JAHEMB010000659.1 GCA_024643915.1 Rhodothermaceae bacterium
CGCGGGTGAGGAGGCCGCCACCCTCATGCGCTTGCCCTTCCCCTCGTGGGATAGGGAGCAGCTCCGCGCCCTGGTGCAAGCCGCCGGCTTCGGCAAGGTCCACGTCGCCATCGGCATCACGAGCGTACGCTTTCCTTCCGTTCAGGAAATGGTGCAGCGGCAGGCGGCCAGCTCTCCCCTCGACGGCCCGATCGGCGCCCTCACCGACGACGCGCGCGAGGCTCTCCTTCGTGATCTCGAAGCAGCGTTTCACGCGTACGTGGATGACGGGGGCGTCGTCTTCCCGATGGAATCCCACATTGTTTTCGCCCGGCGTTCCTAGTGCAGCCTCGAGCGAGGTTCTGGGTATTCTTCCGGGAGAAGCGCCGTGGTCCTGCGTAGCGTTTGGGGAGCGGGTTTCGCGAGCGGCACGCGCCATCAGTTGTGGGAAAAACGACTGGTGAAGCTGCACTGGCATAGAAAACGGAGGGCCGAGGATGATGCTCTGCGACAAGCACCGGCTCCCTCGACCCTCCATCTTCTCTCCTTCATCTGTCTTTCGATCAGATGCCGATGCCGAGGCTGATCATGAAGGCATTCAGGCGCTGGTCGTCGCTGGCGGTGAACGTCCGGCCGCCCAGTTCGAAGTCCTCTTTGAGGAAGCGCGAGATGCCGAAGGTGTAGCGGATCTCAGGGAAGAGTTGGAAGCCCGCCAGCCCGACCTCCAGGCCGGCGCCCACGCCCCCGGCCACACTCAGGCTCTCCAGGCTGTCTTTGAAGCCGTCGTCGGAGACGACGGGGATGCGTACGACCGGGCCGGCCATCACGTAGGGCGTGATGATCGGCGCGTTGAAGCGAAAGCGCAGATCGACGGGGAACTCGAGCAGGTTGATGCTGACCTTATCGTCAATATTGGGGATGCCCTCAAAGGAATCTTCGTAGAGGGCGCCGGCATCCATGTAGCGCACGCCCGCCCGCACGCCGAGCGGCCCCAGGGCGAAGTCGTACGCCAGCCCGGCGTGCCAGCCTGTCTTGTTATCGAACGTGGCGTCGCGGCTGCCGAAATCGACGTCCGAGACGCTGTTGAAGTTGAGGCCAAGCGAGACAATCACTTGTGCCTGCGCCTTCGGCGCTACGACGAGCACCAGCGCGAGCAAGGCTGCGGTAAGCTTTATATGTCGGGTCTTCATGATGAAACCAAGGTTGGGTCAGGTTCAGAGAAGCGAGAAGGTAAGAAAGGAGGGGGGGATGCAAAAGACGCCTCCTGTAAACATCTCGTACAGCCGCGCCGATTCGTCGGCAAGTCACGCCCAACGGTGGCAGGTGCAACCTGGATCGCGCTGTAGAGTAACGAAGGTCGAGTCGAAGAATCGATGTGCGCTATCCTGAGGATCTCTTCGATTCCTCGATTCTTAGCTTCTTCGGCTCATTTTACGTTCGCTATTTGCGTTTCACCCTTCGTTCTTCACCTATCTGGATCATGAAAATAGGGATCACCTGTTACCCGGTGTACGGCGGCAGCGGCGTGGTGGCGACCGAGTTGGGAAAGGCGCTCGCCGCACGCGGGCATCAGATCCACTTCATCGCCTACTCGATGCCATTCCGCCTGGGCCACGTGACGGAGAATATTTACTACCACGAGGTCAGCGTCAACACGTATCCCTTGTTCGAGTATCCGCCGTATTCGCTCGCGCTTACCAGCACGATGGTCGATACGGTGAAGTACGAGAAGCTGGATCTGCTGCATGTGCATTACGCCGTGCCACACGCCGCCAGCGCCGTCCTCGCCCGGCAGATCCTGGAGAAGGAGGGGCTCTGCCTGCCCATCGTCACCACGCTCCACGGCACTGACATCACCATCGTCGGGCAGGACCCGTCGTTCGCGCCCGTCGTGGCCTATTCGATCAACGAATCGGACGGCGTGACGGCTGTGTCCGACTATCTGCGCAAGGAGACCTTCGACCGGTTTCCCATCGACAACGAGATCGAGGTCATCCCCAACTTCATCGATACGGAGCGTTTCCACCGGCTTGACAAGGAGCACTTCCGCCGCGCGCTCTGCCCCAATGGGGAGAAGGTGCTGGTACACGTCTCCAACTTCCGCCCGGTGAAACGCGCCACCGAGGTCGTCGAGGTGTTTCATCGCCTCAAGCAGGAAGGGCTTTCCGTGACGCTCCTCCTCGTCGGCGACGGCCCCGACCGCGCGCCCGCTGAGCACCTCGCCCGTCAACTGGGTGTGTACGGCGACATCCGCTTCCTCGGCAAGCAGGACCCCATCGAAGAGATCCTCTCCATTGCCGATGTCTTCTTGATCCCGAGCGGGTCGGAGTCGTTCGGGTTGGCGGCCCTCGAAGCGATGGCCTGCGGCGTGCCCGTCGTCTCCAGCGACATCGGTGGGCTGCCTGAGTTGAACATCGACGGCGAGACCGGCTTCCTGTGCCCCCTCGGCGACGTAGATGCACTCACCGAGGCCACGCGCCGCCTCGTCACCGACGAAGCCCTCCACGCGCGCCTCGCCGAAAACGCCCGCGCCCGCGCCGTCGATACGTTCGACCTCGAACACATCATCCCGCACTACGAAGCCTATTACGAACACGTGCTGGAACGCCGCATGGCGCAAATCGGCTGCTGATGCACTTAGCTCATCCTTCTCGGTCAGATCGAAACCGCTTTGCCTGAAAAACTTTCAACCGGCAACCGAAAACCGTCTACCGCAAGGATGCGCGTTCATAACCTCATCAGTAGGAAGAAGGAGATTTACCCGGTCAGCGACTTTTTCCGGGAGTACCTGGATCGCTACGGGCGCGTGCACGACCGGGGCATCCGGTACGAGGACCTGCTGCGCTACAACAACGCCATTCCGCTCTACAACGAGAGCGGCGACGACACCCTTTGGAGTACCGTCTTCTATTCCAACACCGAGCAGCAGGAGATCCACGACCAGCTCCGCCTGACCTACGCCATCCTCAAG
>JAHEMB010000660.1:0-2333 GCA_024643915.1 Rhodothermaceae bacterium
CTCCAGAAGGCCGGAGAGATCCCCCCACTCGACATCCCGCCGTGGCTGAATCGCTCGACAAAGAAAGGGGTGGCGGTGGTCATGGCGTGGCCGGTGAGAGATGCAAACGCTGCTTCGATGAGCGTTCTAAGCTCGTCTTGCGTAGCCGGTAGTGCTACGCGCGCGAAGTGGCTGCGCAGCTCGCGCCACAGGTACGGATCTCCCCGAAGGCCCCATTGTCCTGGCCCCTCTTCGAACAATGACGCAACGGTTTCAGGGTCTCCCATGGTTGGAGCCAGTTTGCTTTCGAAATACTTTCTCTCGGGCGACTGTCACAACGCACGTCGTCGGCTACCGGAAGCCGTAGGGCGCCGCTCGTGCTACCGGCCCTCACCGGAGGCGCACCCGGAGGCTGTCCGAGCCGCCGGCCCGCTCTACTTGCACAGGGCTGGTCAGGCCGAACCGCTGCAGGAAGGCTCGGGCCGATGCCACCTGGGCGCTGTCAGCAGCGGTGCCGGCCAGGAGCACGGCGCCGAGGCTGTCGTAGCGGGCGGACGCCTCGGCAAGGCGGCGCACGGCGGCCGTATCGGTGGCGCTGCCGGCCAGCACGATGGGGCCGGCGGCGACGTAGTGAAGCCGCACCTGAAGATCTGGCGCTTCGAGGGCCTTGGCGAGCTGGGTGCCAATGATCTCCTGGGCTTCGGCGGGCAGGGGGGCGCCGGCGGTGTAATGGAGCACGACGATGTCTCCCTGGTCCGTCAGCAGCAGTTCTTCCGCCAGCAACGAGGCGCCGGCGGGCAGGGAGAGGGTGCCGGTGGCTTTGCGCAGCCGCTGCCGCGCCGGATCGACGAGCGTTTGCAGCGCCGACGCAGGCGCCCCCAGGGTCCGTTCCTGCTCGGCAGCCGTAGACGCCTTTGACGGCAACATCTCGGCTACCTGCTCCAGGTCGCCCGCCGAGGCGAGGAGCTGTTCGAGGACCAGTTCGACCGGCTCGTCGGCCTGCCGCTCCGCTTCGCGCTCGAACTGCTCTTTGGCCTCCTCGTCGTACCACTCGGACGTGGCGACGCGGAGGAAAACCCTGCTCTGATCTTCCTGTTGCACCACCTGCTGTTCCAGCACCGACGACCGCCCGGGATCCTCGAAAAGCTGCGCCGCCTGGTTGACGGCGCGTTGCACCCGTGTCTCACGTGTGAGTTGGGTGAAGGCACCGCTGAGCGGGACGGCCACCGCCGCCACGAACCCAAAGACGAGGCCGAGCCGGAGCACAGGGGAGCGAATCTCGCCGAGCCGGCGGACCCAGGCTAAATCGCCGATCCAGGCGGCCAGGCCGGTCGGGTGGCTCTCCTGGTGCCACTGCCGGGCCGCCTGCCGCACCTCGATCCGGTGCATGCCCACCAGGAAGAACACGATCACGGCGCTCAGGACGATGCCGGCGAGGTTGGCCCCTACCAGCAGCAGGCTCCCCTTGATGAGTGGCCAGCGCCACCCCGCCCCGATGCCGAACCCCACCACGGCGAGCGGGGGGATGAGCGCGACCGAGATGGCCACGCCCGGCAGGGCCGCCGCCAGGCCGGATCGCCGCGCGACGGTGACCACGGCGGCGGCCAGCCCGGAAAAGATGGCGATGGCGAGGTCGAGCGTGGTGGGACGCGTGCGCGAGGCGATCTCGGTGGTGATGCTGCGGAACGGAAGCAGGAACGTCAGCAGGGCCGCTACTGCCACCACCGCCATCATGCTCGCCAAGACGACAGAAGCCGTCTGCGCGGCCAGCCGCCCGTCGCCGGCCGCAAGCGACAGCCCAAGCCCCACAATGGGCGCCAGCACGGGCGCAATGAGCATCGCCCCGATGACGACAGCCGAGTTGTCGAGCGTGACGCCGAGCGTGGCAATGGCGCCGGAGATCACGAGGATCGTCCAGTACGGGATGTCCGCCTCTGTAGCCTTGCTGGCCGCTTCTTCGAGTACGGCGGGCCGGTCCCATGCTCGCATCCCGAGCTGCTCTCGCGCTTCCTGCTCGACTTCCTCAAGCAGGGACTCCTCCTCCGCCTCCTCAAGGGAGGCATCCTCCGCCTCGTTCGTGGGAGCGAGCGCAGGAACGGCCTGTTCAGGAGGGGAGGGGCGTTCGGCGTCAGCCATCTAGACGAGCAATCGGATAGGAGCCAGACACGCTGCGCACGGAGAGCAGGGAGCGAATCAGGAATCCCCGCCAGCTTCAGGCGATCTCTTGCGACCCCCTCCTCGGCGAGGCCGTCCGTAGCGGGGAGGAACGTGGCAGGGCACTAAGTTCAGGTTACAGAAAACTCCGCTGCAGCGCAACCGGGAAGCCGTCACGATCCGGTTCTTTGCCTCGATTG
>JAHEMB010000660.1:2343-2943 GCA_024643915.1 Rhodothermaceae bacterium
TCTACCGGGCCGGCGCGTCCACTATCAGACCAGTGCCTTGTATTCCTCGACAAGCTGCATCAGATCCACCCGGTATTTGCGCCACACGCGCAGCTCCACCGCCACGCGGTGCTCGCCGGGGATGGTATCCAGCAACGTCGTACTGCGGGGCTGGAGGATTAGCCGATCTTTGAACAAGCGCCACTCGACGCGCAGTTCCTCCAGCGCTCCCGGCTCGATCTCGATGCGTCGCTTTTCCTCATCGAGGATGCCAAGAAGGGCGTCCTTGAGCCGCAGCACCAGAAAGCCTTCGTCAATGTAGACCATGCCGCGCAGCTCGCGCAGGCCCACGTCCGGCAGGGTGAAAGGGATTCGGTTCATCCGTTGCGTCGGGCGGTGTAGACGGGGATCGGGCGTACTACAACCCGGCGCCTGCGCTTTCAGATCCGCGCAAGAAAACGGTGGATGGTGGCACAAAGGCCCAGGCCGCGCTGCGTATAGGGCACAATAGCACGGAAGCACTGAAGGGGGCAACGGATCAGCTAAAACGGAGGCTTCACCTCTCTCTTCTCCCTCCGTTCCGCCTCATGACCCTGCTTCGGCCAAGACGGTGCTAAAAAT
>JAHEMB010000661.1 GCA_024643915.1 Rhodothermaceae bacterium
CGCCCTCTCCGAAGCGCAAGACCTTTTCTACACCTCTTTCCAGGCCAGCCCCGCCGCCATCACCATCACGCGCCTCCCCGACGGCCTCATCCTAGAGGTCAACCGCGAGTGGTGTCGTCTTACCGGCTACGCTGAGGAGGAAGTCGTCGGGCATCTGACGACCGAATTCGACATTTGGGTGGAGTCCGCCTTGCGCGATGAGTTCATCCGGATGATGGAAGAGGAGGGCGCCGTACACGATTATGAAGTGGACATCCGCATGAAAAGCGGAAAGATCCGCACGGTGCTGTGTTCGCTGCAGACAATCAACATCCGAGGTGAGGCGTGTCTCCTCTCAGTGATGAACGACATCACCGATCGCAAATTTGCCAGTCAGGCCCTCCTGGAGAGCGAAGCGCGTTTCCGCACCCTGGCTGACTCGGCGCCGGTGATGATCTGGATGGCCGGACCCGACCAGCGCGTCTATTACGTCAACAAAGGCTGGCTCCAGTTCACCGGCAAGACGATGGTTGAGGAGATCGGGGACGGCTGGGCCGCCGGTGTCCACCCAGAGGACCGCGCGCGGTCCGATGAGATCTATGCGTCGCACTTCGAGCACCGAGCGCCTTTCCGCATGGAATATCGGCTGCGGCGGCTCGACGGTGCCTACCGCTGGGTGCTCGACATCGGGGTGCCCCGCTTCACGCCCGATGGCCGGTTCCTCGGCTATATCGGTTCAGCGGTGGACATCAGCGAGCGCAAGGAGACGGAGAAGGCCCTCGTCGAGGCCAAGGAGCGCGCCGAGGAGATGGCCCGCCTGCGTTCCACCATCCTGACGAACATGACGCACGAGGTGCGCACGCCGCTCACCGTCATCCTCGGCTTCACCTCGATGCTGCGGCAAGGTGTGCGGAAAGATTATCAGCGATTCGTTCAGCGCATCGAGCGGAGCGGCCGTCGCCTGCTGCTGATGCTCGACGCTATCCTGGACCTTGCCCAGTTGGAGGCCAACGAACTCCAGGTGGAGCGCGAGCCTTTCAACGTCGTCGACGTCATGCACGGTGTCATCGAGCCGATGCGGGAAGCGGCGCGGGAGAAAGGGCTGGAACTGAAGGTGGAGCTGCCGGATCAACACGTTTACGCCAGCCTCGACCATCGTGTCCTCATGCGCGTACTCAATAATCTAATTGACAACGCGATCAAGTTCACCGATCAGGGCCGCATCGTGCTGAGCCTGGAGGCGGACGAAGAATTCATCCATCTCAGCGTCACGGACACCGGGATCGGCATAGAGGACACGTACCTCCCGCACGTTTTCGACGAGTTCAGCCAGGAGAGCAGCGGGTTGGAGCGGACGCACCAGGGCAGCGGCCTGGGCCTGAGCGTTTCGAAGCGGTTGGTGGAGCTGATGGGCGGCTCTATCGTCGTCGAGAGCCATAAGGACGAAGGGAGCGCGTTTAAGCTCACCTTCCAGCGCGGCGCCAACCTCGGCGTGCCGGTTTGAGCAAGAGCCGGTGAGTGGGGAGTCGGAGAGCTGGCGATTGCTTTTCTTCCCCTCTTCGGCTCTCCGACTCTGTGTATCTTCTTGGTCCAAGCCTCGTTGTTTTCTCGTCCGATTGCCCCGCTAGAGGCCATGACCGATCCTCGCCCACTTCTTCGCGATCTCGCCTTTCTCTACCTGGCGATGGCGCACGTGACCGACGACTACCTGACCGACGCCGAGTTGGAGGCGGTGACGGCGCACCTGCACGCCCGGTATGCCTTTTTGGAGCGCGCCGTCGTGCAGGACGAGGTAATGGAAGCGCTGTCGGATTTCATGGAGGCTGAAGACACGTTCCAGGCTGCCCGGACCCTCGTCGAGGCGCTGGAGCATCACCTTTCAGAAGAGGAGCGGGCGGACGTGCTGGCAGACCTGCGCGGGATCGCCGAGGCCGATGGGCTGGTGCAGGAACGCGAGCGCAGCCTGCTGGATCTGCTCGCGCGCCGCTGGGCCCTCACCGCGCCCGTCGGCGCTGTCTCGCCGCCGCCCTCCGAACAGGCCGACCCGCAAGCGTGGGACGTAGTACATGATCTGGCCTACCTCTTTCTCGTCCTCGCGTACGGCACGGACCACGAACTGAGCGCGCCGGAGGTGCAGATCATCTTAAACAAGCTGAAAGAGTGGCAGGCGGATCGGAGCGAGGAGCAGGTGCGCGCCGTCTTGCAGGCGGCTATGGAACGTTATAGCCAAGGCGCAGACGAAGCGTCGCTTGTCGCCAGCATCGAGGCCGTCCGCGACGCCCTCCCCGAGGCGCAACGCATGGCCGTCCTCAACGACCTCATCGCCATCGCCAACGCCGACGGCGTTTTTCTCGACAGCGAGGAGGATCTCATTAACCGCCTGATGACCGCCTGGGACGTGGCCGCCTACGCCAATTACGGCCGGCACGGGACGAAGGAATAGGGGGGATGTGTGATAGGGAAAGGAATCGAAGAGCCGACAACACGAGCGCAAAGCGCGACTGATACCAAATCCGGTTGAACCATTGAGGTTTGTCCCGATCATCCGAAGCCGGATTTTGTGTGGACGTATGGGGGGGGACGTATGGACGTGGTTGTTTCCTTTTCCTTCGTCCACACCTCCATACGTTCACATGTCCATACAGAATCTGTGTAACCGGATTTGGTATTACGCCACTAAACGACGAGACGACGAGTGCCCTCCCTTGAGCTAATCTTCGGTTCGTCGGCTCCTCGTTTCATAAGAAAAGGCGGTGCCGCCCGAGAGCAGCACCGCCTTCTTTTTCAGGCTAGAACCTGGGGCTCGGACTTTAAAAGTCCATGCCGCCCATGCCGCCGTGGCCACCCGGCATGGCAGGCTCCTTCTCGTCCTGCTTGTCGGCCACCACGCTTTCCGTGGTCAGCAGCAAGCCGGCCACCGAAGCGGCGTTCTCAAGGGCCGTACGGGCCACCTTGGTCGGGTCG
>JAHEMB010000662.1 GCA_024643915.1 Rhodothermaceae bacterium
TTGAGGCGGCGGCCATTCTTGAGGCGCACGGCGTAGTCGCCTCCCGCATTGTAGAGAAGCGCATCGATGCGGTCGAGATGGACGATGGCGCTGCGGTGGATGCGGAAGAAGTGTGCCGGGTCGAGCCGCTCTTCGAGGGTCTGCATGCGCTCGCGGATGAGGTGCCGGTCTTCGCCGATGTGCAACTCGGCGTAGGGTCCGTCGGCGGTGATGAAGTCGACTTGGGCGACGGGCACCACGCGGATCTGTCCCCGCGATTCTACGGCGATGCGTTCGAGGTAGCGGGGCGCCGGCTCGTCGGCTTTCTCGGGGAGCGAGAGGCCCTGGAGCAACGTGGCTAGGCGGCCGCGGAGGGCCTCCACTTCGCGCAGGGCCACGGCCTGCCGTGCTCTGCCAAAGGCCTGCTCGAACCGCTCGTCGTCGAAGGGCTTGAGCAGGTAATCGAGGGCGGCCAAGTCGAAGGCTTTGAGGGCATACTGGTCGTAGGCCGTCACGAAAATGACGAGCGGCATGTTGGCCGGCCCCACTTCGTGCACCACCTCCACGCCCGTCAACCCCGGCATCTGCACATCCAGAAAAACAAGGTCCGGGGCGAGGGTGCGGATAGCCGCCACCGCCGCCCGCCCGTTCTCGGCCTGCCCGACGATCTCAACCCCCGCCTCTCCGCCAAGCAGGTCTTCGAGGCGCTGCCTCGCGAGAGGCTCGTCGTCAGCAATAAGCACGCGCAGGGGTCGCTCGTCCGCCATCGTTAGGTCGTCACTTCTTCGTGGAGCGAGGTGGTACGCAGGTCCGCGGCAGTGTGGAAAGGCAGCATGATGTGGACTTCCAGGCCCCCTCCCTCCGCCGGTTCGAGCGACAGGCGTTGCGCCGTGCCGTAGAGGTTTTCGAGGCGTTCCCGTGTGTTGCGGAGCCCCACGCCTTCGCGCCCGCCCGGCAGCCCATCGCTCGACGGCAGGCCCGGCCCGTTGTCGCGTACGCTCAGGTGTAGGGATTCGCCCACACGCCAGGCCCGCACGCCCAGCCGCCCCGTCCCTTCGAGTGGGCTGACGCCGTGCTTGATGGCGTTCTCGACGATCGGCTGCAAGATCAGGTTGGGCACGAGCGCGTCATGCATCTCCGCGTCAATCTCTATCGTCACTTCAAGCTTCCCCTGAAACCGGATACGCTGGATCTCCAGGTAGTCTTCGAGGAACTGGATTTCTTGATGGAGCGGCACCTCCTGGGCGCCCGTGCTTTCGAGCGTGTAGCGCAGCAACTCACTCAGCCGCGCAATCATCCGGCGAACGCCGCGCGGATCGCGCTCGACGAGGGACGAGACGGCATGGAGCGTGTTGAAAAGGAAGTGCGGGTTGAGTTGCATCCGCAGCGTCTGCAACCGCGCCTCGGCCAGTTGGGCGTGGAGCGCTACGGCCTGCGTGCGGAGTTGCACCGCTTCGGCCTGTCGCTCACGGTACCGGAGGAAAAAGTCGCGGGCGAAGCCAACGGCAAGGACGAAGAGGTAAATGATCAGTTCATCGAGGAAGCGGAGGCTGCGGACGCTGGAGACGAAGCTGAAGGGCCGCGTGTGCCACTCCGGCGCGATCAAGGCGAGGAAGGTGGCGAAGGCAAAAGCGTTGATGAGGATGGCTACGATCAGGGCCACCCCAAGATGCAACACGGCGTTCCGCACCCATGTCTCACGCTCCAGGCTGAACCGGCGAGCCAGCCAGAAAATGCCGGGGGTGAGGAGCAGCCAGACGGCGAACTCCAGCCCCGCGTGCAGGGCTTCCTGCGGCGCCAGCCCCTCCGGCCCACGTGGATCAATCGCCCGTTGCCCCACCGTCAGCACGAAAATGCAGATCCAGAAGCCGACGATCAGGCCGCCTTCGAGCCACCGTTGCCGGGTCGATCTATCGGAAGAAATAAGTGTCGTCATCGAAAGAGCATGCGGCGTGGGTTTCTCATCGTTCAAATCCAACTGCCGGGCAGGGGTTTCGATGCGCGCCCCACCACAAGCGGCACGAGCACGGCGTTGAGTTGCACGAGGCTGTCATGAAGGGGGACACAATCCACAGATGGCGCATGAAAGATGCTGGGTTGGATCTTTTGGGGGCGTTGCCGAGGTACACGAAAAGATCGATGCCTCCCAGCTCAAAAGATCCCTTCCTCCATGCGCGCCGCGTCCGTCTTTCGCTGCTTCTTGATTTTCGCGCCGGCGCTACTTCTCGGCTGCCAGGCTTCTTCCGACGGAACCGCCGAAGGTACTGCCGTTTCCGCAGCCAGCCCGGAGACAGAGGCCATCGAGGCGTACCCGGATACGCTCGCCGCCGCGTACCTCGGCCACGCACACGGGCAGGAGCTTTACGTGCCCGTCTATTCGCACATCTACGCATGGGACAACCGCCGCCCGGTGAACTTGGCCGTCACGCTCAGCATCCGCAACACGGACCCGCGCCACGCGCTGCGCCTCTCCAAAGTCTGGTATTACGACTCCGAGGGCACCCTCGTCCGGCGGTTCCTCGAAGCGCCCCCCTTGATCGTCGCACCCATGGCCTCGACCGACTTCTTCATCAACGAGACGGACACGAGCGGCGGCGCCGGGGCCAACTTCGTCGTCACGTGGTCCGCCGACTCGCTCGTCACCGAGCCCATCGTCGAAGCCGTGATGATCAGCACACGCTCCACCCAGGGCATCTCCTTCACCAGCGCCGCCCGCATCCTGCGGCAGTGGTAGCGGTTCCCGATCCCCCGGTTCTGGCAACTCGATCCTCCATCTAGCGAGCGAAACGAGCGGTCCATCCTCGAAACGCCCTTCCTCCGCGCGTACCTCGCGATCAAACTCACAGCCACGAAGGCCGCGTACCACCCCCGTGCCGTTCGTGTCACGCTCGTGCAATTCGTGCATTGCGCTGAATCCTGGGGAAGGCGGCGCCATATGAGGTCGTGGGATACACGATTAG
>JAHEMB010000047.1 GCA_024643915.1 Rhodothermaceae bacterium
TCCAGCCATACACAACCAGCTTTCACAAGGCTGCTGATTCCAACGATCGTCAACAACCGCCCCGCTCACAGCCCGAACGACTCGCCGCAGGCGCAGGTACGAGCGGCCTGGGGGTTGAAGAAGTGGAAGCCCTTGCCTTCGAGGCCATCCGAGAAATCCAGCTCCGAGCCGTCCACGTAGAGGTAGCTGCGGCGGTCCATCACCACACGCAGGTCGTCCATCTCGGCCACCTGGTCGCCTTCCTGGCGCATCGTGTCCCAGCCCAGGTCGTAGGTGAGGCCGGAGCAACCGCCCGGCACCACGGCCACGCGCAGAAACGCTTGCTCCGTGTCGATTTCTTCCTGTCGGGCAATCTCGCGGATTTTATCGAAAGCGCGGTCGGTTATTTGCAGCTTCATAAGTCCCTATCGCTTTTGGTGGTTCATGCGGTACGTGCCTGCCGCAACGTCTCAGCGAAGCACCCTCACGCATCACGAATTACGCATCCTCTTTAACGATCCATCGGCCTACTGTTTCCCCCAGTTAAGCTGCCGTAAAGAAGGCGCCGGGGGGTGGCAAAAAAAGGAACGCTGGGTGCGGTGGCGGGTGTAATCGGAGGTTGTCAGCCGAAGCCTGCGTAAACGCTCGTTTACCCCGCCCCAAGGCGTTGCCCCTGTTAGAAGATTGTGGGAGGGGGAACAACTGGCATCGGGATTGCCTAGATTCAATCTAAATAAGCCCAACTAACCCCCACCCCTATGAGCTACGTCGATGAAACCGCCTTTTTGCAGGAGGTGGCCGATAGCGATTACAAGTACGGCTTCGTCACCAACTTCGAGGCCGAGACCGCGCCGAAGGGGCTCAGCGAAGATACCGTGCGCTTCATCTCGGCGAAGAAGGAGGAGCCGGAATGGATGCTCGAATGGCGCCTGAAAGCGTACCGCCACTGGCTGACGCTCCAGGACAAGTACCCTCGCTGGGCGCACATCGAGTACCCCGACATCGACTTCCAGGACATCAGCTACTACTCCGCCCCCAGCAAGAAGCCGAAGTACGACAGCCTGGACGAGGTGGACCCTGAGTTGCTCGACACGTTCGAGCGGCTGGGTATCTCGCTCGTCGAGCAGAAGATGCTCGCGGGCGTGGCGGTGGATGCCGTGGTGGACAGCGTTTCGGTCGCCACGACATTCAAGGAGGAGCTGGCGAAAGAAGGCATCATCTTCTGCTCCTTCGGCGAGGCGGTGCAGAACCACCCCGAGTTGGTGCAGAAATACATGGGCTCGGTCGTGCCCTACACCGACAATTTCTACGCCTCGCTCAATTCGGCGGTCTTCTCGGACGGCTCGTTCTGCTACATCCCCAAGGGTGTCCGCTGCCCGATGGAGCTGTCCACCTACTTTCGCATCAATGCGGCGGGCACGGGGCAGTTCGAGCGCACCCTCATCATCGCCGACGAAGGCAGCTACGTGAGCTACCTCGAAGGCTGCACGGCGCCCCGGCGCGACGAGAACCAGCTCCACGCCGCCGTCGTCGAGATCATCGCCCACAAGGCGGCCGAGGTCAAGTATTCGACCATCCAGAACTGGTATCCGGGCGACCGGGAGGGCAAGGGTGGCGTCTTCAACTTCGTCACCAAGCGCGGCATCTGCGACGGCGACCACGCCAAGATCTCGTGGACCCAACTCGAAACGGGCTCCTCGATCACCTGGAAGTACCCGAGCGTCATCCTCAAGGGCGATTATTCGGTCGGCGAGTTTTACTCGGTCGCCTTCACGAAGGGCCGCCAGCAGGCCGACACCGGCACCAAGATGATCCACTTGGGCAAGAACACGACGAGCACGATCATCTCGAAAGGCATCTCCGCCGGCCACTCGAACAACAGCTACCGGGGCTTGGTGAAGATCAACAAGAGCGCTGCCAACGCCCGCAACTTCTCCCAGTGCGACTCGCTCCTGCTGGGCGACAAGTGCGGCGCGCACACCTTCCCCTACCTCGAAATCAAGCACCCCACGGCCCACGTCGAGCACGAGGCGACGACCTCCAAGGTGGGCGAGGACCAGATTTTCTACTGCAACCAGCGCGGCATCGGCGAGGAGCAGGCGATCAAACTGATCGTCAACGGCTTCTGTAAGGAGATCCTGGCCGTGCTGCCGATGGAGTTCGCCGTGGAGGCCCGCAAGCTGCTCGACATCGAACTCGAAGGCAGCGTCGGCTAGTTCTTTGTTCTTAGTACGCTCACTTCGTTCGCTTTTGTCCTTCGAGTCGCTTTCCGAATCCTCCTTCCGAAACACAAAGAACGACAGCGAGCGAAGCGAGCGTCCGAAGCACGAACTGCCCGGCTCGCGGCATCCCCGTTTCATCCCGTAACCCATTTTTCTACGAAGCAACACTATGGCGATACTAGAGATAAAAAACCTGCATGCTAAGATTGAGGACAACGAGATCCTCAAGGGCCTCACCCTCACGGTCAACCCCGGCGAGATGCACGCCATTATGGGGCCGAACGGCTCCGGCAAGAGCACGCTCGCGGCGGTGCTGGCCGGACGCGAGGAGTTTGAAGTTACCGAGGGCGAGGTGCTCTACAACGGTCGGGACCTGCTGGACATGGCGCCGGACGAGCGCGCCCGCGAGGGCGTCTTCCTCGCGTTCCAGTACCCTGTTGAGCTGCCCGGCGTGAGCATGATGAACTTCCTCAAGGAAGCCGTAAACGCCACCCGCGAGCACCGGGGCGAGGCGCCCTTGGGCGCGATGGACTTCATCAAGATGGCCCGGGAGCGCGCCGCCCTCGTCAACCTCGACCCCAGCCTCAAGCAGCGCTCCGTCAACGAAGGGTTCTCGGGCGGCGAGAAGAAGCGCAACGAGATCTTCCAGATGGCGATGCTCGAACCCCGCCTCGGCATCCTCGACGAGACCGACTCCGGCCTCGATATCGACGCCCTCCGCGTGGTGGCCGACGGCGTCAACCACATGCGCTCGGATGACCGCGCCTTCGTCGTCATCACCCACTACCAGCGCCTGCTCAACTATATCGTCCCGGACGTGGTGCACGTCCTCGTGGACGGCAAGATCGTCAAGAGCGGTGGCAAGGAGCTGGCCCTGGTGCTGGAGGAGAAGGGCTACGACTGGATCAAGGAGCACGCCGACGAGCCGGTTACTGTTTGAGTGGGAGAAAGAGGAAACGTATGAATCGAAGAGCCGAAGAATCGAGGAATCGAAGAAAAAGTTAACTCGAAGTCTTCGTCGATTCGTCGTCTCCTCGTTTCTTCGATTCATATGCACCCCTTCCCGATAGGAAAGCATCCAATTTCGATACAGCACAAATCATGACCACAGCACCTACCGTCCGCACCAGCACCCCCGAGGAACGCTTTGTAGCGGCCTTCGAGCTGCACGAGGGGCACACGCTCAACGGCAGCAACGCCCGCATCCAGGGGCTGCGCAAAGATGCCATCGAAAGCTTCAAGCAGCTTGGCCTGCCGGGGCGCAAGGACGAGGCGTGGAAATACACGAACATCGAGAAGGCGTTGCGGCACGAGTACCGCGTGCTGGCCGGCGCGCCCCTCGACGAGGTGGCGCTAGAAAATCTGGCGCCGTTCCTCGTGCCTGGCCTGGAGGCACACCGCGTGGTGCTCGTCAACGGCCGGTTCGTGGCGGCGCTGTCGCATATCGGGTCGCTGCCCGAGGGCGTCATCGTCACCGGCTTCGCGAAAGCAAGCGAGGCGCATGCCGACCTCGTCAACACGCACTTCACCCGCTACGCCGACTTCACAACGGACGTGTTCGCCGCGCTCAACACGGCCTTCGCCCAGGACGGCCTCTTCGTCTACGTTCCGAAAAACGTGATCGTGGAGACGCCCATCCAGGTCATTAATTTGACGACGGGCGACGAGGATGTGCTGCTGAATCCGCGCAGCCTGGTGGTGGTGGAGCAGAGCGGTTCGCTCAAGCTTGTCGAGGGCACGCATACCCTCACCGAAGCGAAAATTTTCACTAACGCGGTGAGCGAGTTCTTCGTCGGCCCCAACGCCCGGGTGGATCATTACCTGGTGGAGGACGAAGGCGCGAACGCCTCGCGCATCCACAATTTGAAAGCTCACCAGGAAGCCGACTCGTATTTCTCCACCAGCACCATCACGCTCAGCGGCGACCTCGTCCGCAACGACCTCCACTTCCTGCCCGACGCCGAGAACTGTGAGACGCACCTGTTCGGCCTGTTCCTGGGCAAGGGGCGGATGCACATCGACAACCACACGCTCGTCGATCACGCCAAGCCGAATTGCTACAGCAACGAGCTGTTCAAGGGCGTCCTCGACGATGCCTCGACGGGCGTCTTCAACGGCAAGGTGTTCGTCCGTCCCGACGCGCAGCAGACCAATGCCTACCAGTCGAACAAGACCATTGTGCTGACGGAGCAGGCGCAGATGTTCTCGAAGCCGGAGTTGGAGATTTACGCCGACGACGTGAAGTGCAGCCACGGCGCCACCACCGGCCAACTCGAACGAGAGGCGATCTTTTACCTACGCTCGCGCGGTCTGACCGAAGAGCGGGCGCGCACCCTCCTGCTGCTCGCCTTCGCGAGGGACGTGCTTGAGCAGATCAAAATCGATGCGCTCCGCGAGCACCTCGATGCCCGCATCGCCGCACGGTTCGCCAACTGAACGGAAAGAGCCGAGGAAACGGAGAGACTGGGAGAAAAGGATCCCCGACTCTTCGTTACCCCGGCTCCCAAACACGGAGGCGTTATGGCTGAGACCCTCACCGCCACCAGGGCCGTCTTCGACGTAGAGAAGGTGCGCGCCGACTTCCCCGCGCTGCATCAGGAGGTGTACGGGCAGCCGCTCGTCTACCTGGACAATGCCGCCTCGGCGCAGAAGCCCCAGGCCGTGATCGATCGGGTGCGCCGCTATTACGAGCGCGAGCACAGCAACGTGCACCGGGGCGTGCATTACCTCAGCCAGCAGGCCACCGACGCGTACGAAGGCGCCCGTGCACGTATTGCTAAATACATCAACGCGCCAGACGCGCGGCAGGTCGTCTACACACGCGGCACGACGGACGCCATCAACCTCGTCGCCGCCACCTTCGGGCGGGCGAACGTGCGCGCGGGGGATGAGATCGTGCTCTCGACGATGGAGCATCACTCCAACATCGTCCCCTGGCAGATGCTGTGCGAGGCGACGGGCGCGCGCCTCCGCATCATCCCCATCGACGCGCACGGGGATATCGCCTACGGCGCGTTCCTCAGCCTGCTGAGCGAGCGGACGAAGCTCGTCGCCCTGTGCCACGTCTCCAACGCGCTCGGCACCGTCAACCCCGTCGCGGACGTCATCGCCGACGCCCACGCGCGCGGCACCCCCGTTTTGCTCGACGGCGCGCAGGCCCTCCCCCATATGCAGGTGGATGTGCAAGCGCTCGACGTGGATTTCTACTGCTTCTCCGGCCACAAGATGTACGGCCCCACCGGCATCGGCTGTCTCTATGCAAAGGAGGAGCATCTGGAGGCCATGCCCCCCTACCAGGGCGGCGGCGATATGATCGAGACTGTTTCCTTTAAGGGGACGACCTTCAACACCCTGCCGTACAAGTTCGAAGCCGGCACGCCCAACATCGCCGGCGGGGTAGGGCTGGGGGCGACGGTCGATTACCTGCGAGCCCTCGACATGAGGGCGGCGGCGCAGCACGAGGCCGAGGTGGTCAACTACGCGACCGAGCGGCTCCTGGATGTGGGCAATATTCGCCTCGTGGGGACGGCGGCAGAGAAGGCGGGCGTGATCTCGTTCCTCGTCGGCGACGTGCATCCCTACGATGCCGGCACCATCCTGGACCGCCTGGGCATTGCCGTGCGGACGGGACATCATTGCACGCAGCCCCTCATGCAGCATCTCGGCTTGCCAGGCACCGTCCGCGCCTCCTTCGCCTTCTACAACACGCGCGAGGACGCCGACCGACTCGTCGAGGGCGTGCGCAAAGTCAAGAAGATGTTTGGGGCGTGATGCGTGAAACGTGAGGGTGGTACCTTCATGCTTTCGTGCCATCCCTCCGCATCGGCTCCCGCACGCCTCACGTTTCACTCTTCGTGCAGCACAAACCCGATCAACGAGCGTGAACCCGTTGGAGACCCAGGCCACCATAGACCAGCGCGCTGCCGAGCTCGTCGAGAACTTCGCGTTTTTCGACGACTGGATGGGGCGGTACGAGTACCTGATCGAGTTGGGGCAGTCGCTCCCGCTCATCGAGGACGAGTACAAGAGCGATGCCTTCAAGATCAAGGGCTGCCAGTCGCAGGTGTGGGTGCGGGCCGAGGCGCGCGAGGGACTCGTCTACTACAAGGGCGACAGCGACGCGATGATCACGAAAGGCCTGGTCGCCCTGCTCGTCCACGTCCTCTCCGGCCAGCCGCCCGAGGCCGTCGCCGCTGCCCCCCTCGACTTCCTCGACGATATCGGCTTGAAAGAGCACCTTTCGCCCACCCGCAAGAACGGGCTGGCGGGCATGGTGAAGCAGATGAAGCGCTTCGCCCTGGCCCTCAGCGGCGTGGCCCAGAACGGCGCCACGACTTCCAACTGACGAACGACGAGACGATGGAAACGCAAGAGATTCAGGAAACCCAGTCCCTCGAAGCCCAGGTGATCGACGCCATCCGCACGGTCTACGACCCGGAGATCCCCGTCAACGTCTATGACCTGGGGCTGATCTACGAGATCCGCGTCCACCCGGACGACAGCGTCTTCATCTCGATGACGCTCACGGCGCCCAACTGCCCGGCGGCCGGCATCCTGCCCGGTCAGGTAGAGCAGGCCGCCCGCAGCGTGGACGGCGTCACCGACGCCCGGGTCGAGCTGACCTTCGACCCGCCCTTCACGATGGACATGATGAGCGACGAAGCCAAACTCGAATTAGGATTCCTCTAATTTCGGAATGTGGATTGGGGCTTTGTAGCAGCAGCTTTGCCTACCAGCACTCAATCTGCAATCCGAAATCCGAAATCCCCAGTTGAAACACGTTCAGACCATAGCGATGGCGCGGGGGCTGCTGGCGGCGGGGCGTACGCGCGAGGTGGCGCGGATGATAGAGCCACTGATGGCGCCCCTGCCGGCGGCGCCTGCCGAGGCCGAGGCGAGCCAGATCGTGCTGCGGTGCCTGCTGGCCCGTGTGCGCCTGCTGCGCACAGGCGATGCGGCCCGCGCCCACGCCCTCCTCGAAGCCTTCGCCCCGTCGGCGGTGCGGGCGCGGCTGGCCGACACGGTGCGGGCCGAGGTCGCCCTCTGGCTGGGGTGGATCCACGCCTGGCAGTACGAGCCGACCTACGACGACGCCCGTGCCCTCAATCTCCTTGACGAGGCCGCCCGCCACGTCCGCACCGACCTCGACGACGCGACCCGGTGCTGGACGCTCCTCGGCCAGGCCTACGCTTATTTCACCATCGACGAGTACCCGTTGATGCGCCGGGCACTGGAGGAGGCAGCGACGGTGCAGGAGAAGCTGCAAGACGCGCAGGCCAGTCTCTGGCTACACGACCTGGCCTCCCTCGGCGCTCGCTTCGAGGGCCGCTTCGGGCAGGCCCGCGCCCACGTCGAAGCCCTCGCCGCGCAGGCCCGCCACCTCGACGATGCCCTTGCCGAGGGCCGTGCCCTGGCTTACCACGCCACGCTCGATGACGATGAGGGGCGGGCGCCGACGCAGGCTGAAGAAACGGCGGCGGCGGCCACCGCCCGCCTCACCGGCGCAGCGGTGCGCCCCGGCTATCCGCTCCTCGCCGCTTACCGCGCCCGCATCCGCGCCCGCATGCGGCAGGGCCGCTGGCCGGCGGCGTACCGTCTCATCGACGAAGCCCTCGACGCCACCGGTACCCTCCCGGCCGCTGCCGCACACCTGCGGCTTCTGCGCGCCCGCCTCCTCGTCCTCCAGGGTGCCTTCGATGAAGCCGAAGCCCTCTTCGACGAGATGCTGGCGGGTGGGCACTGCTTCCAGCACCACATCCTCGCCTCGAACCTCGCGCTGGCACGCGGCGACCTGCTGCTGCGGCAGGAGGCGCCGGACCGGGCGCACGAGTGGATCGAGCGGGCCTATCGCACTGCCCGGGAAACGGGCCACACCGGCCAGCAGGTGCGCGCCCTCTTCGGCCTCGCGCGCGCCGCCCTCGCCCTCGGCGACCTCGACGCGGCCCGGCAACACCTGGCCCAGACGGAGCGCTACAGCAGCTATTTCAGCGTCCTCCCCTTCGCCGCCCTCCGCTTCCAGATCCTCGGTGAAAAGGCGCAGTTGGAAGGCAATGAGGAGGAAGCGCGTGCCTTTTTCGCCCAGGCGCTCTCTGCCAACTCCCTCATCGGCGACGTGTATTCCACCGCGCAGGTGCAGCTTGAACTGGCCCGGCTCGGGCGCGAGGGGCAGCCCGCCCAGACCCGCCCCCTCCTCGAAGCGGCCCTGCTCACCTTCGAGCGACTCCAGGCCAAGCCAGAGCGCGATGTCGCCTGGGCGCTCATCAAGAGCTGGCCCGCCGACGCCGGAGCCGACGCCGCGTTGCCCGAAGCGAGCCTTGGCGCTGCCCTCGCCCGCGCTGCGCTTTCGGTGGAACTGGTGGCCGAGGCGTGGCTGCAAGCCGCCGAGCGCCTGCTGCCGGGACGATGGATCGGGGTTTTTCGGGTGGAGAAAACCGGAACGGGACAGAAGATCCACGAGCACGGCATACCGCCCGCCGCCCTGCCCTTTCCCGATCCGACGGAGGAAAGCAGCTACACGGCAGGCGTCGGCTGGCTTCGCCTTCGCAACCAGGCAGATGGGATTTTCTTCTTCGCGGTAGTGCGTGACGAGGAGGATCCGGCGTGGGAGGTGGCGCAGCGCCGGCTGCGCCCCTGGCTGCCCGTCGCGACGCTCGCCCTCGACCATGCCCTGCTTCGTGCGCACCGCAGCAACGCCCCGCCCCGCCTCGACGCAGTGCACGAAGACCTGCCGGCGATCCCTCTCGACGACTTTGTCTACGGCGGGCCAGCAATGAAAGCGGTGGCGCGCGACATCCACCGCATCCGCGCCAGCCACAGCCCGGTCCTCATCACGGGGGAGAGTGGGACGGGCAAAGAACTCATCGCCCGCGCCGTCCACGCCACGAGCGAGCGCAAGGCCGCGCCCTTCGTCGCCTTCAACTGCTCGAACGTACCGCACGAGCTTTTCGACAGCCACCTCTTCGGACACGAGAAAGGGGCCTTCACGGGGGCGGCACGCGCGCACCCCGGCGTCATCCGCGCCGCCGACGGCGGCACCCTCTTCCTCGACGAGATCGGCGACCTGCCGCTCGACGTGCAGCCTAAGCTGCTGCGGTTCTTGCAGGAGGCTGAGGTCTTCCCCCTCGGCGCCCGCCGCGCCGTCACTGTAGACGTGCGCGTCGTCGCCGCCACCAATCACAACCTGGAGGCGCGCATCCGCGAGGGCCGCTTCCGCGAGGATCTGTATTACCGGCTCAACGTCATCCCCTTGCGTGTGCCGCCGCTCCGGCAGCGCCGCGAGGAGATCCCCTTGCTGGTACGGCATTTCCTGGAAACGCTCCGGCCCGCCGGCGCGCCTCCGCCCGCCCTCACCCCCGAGGCGATGGAGGCCCTCCTGCGCTACGCATGGCCCGGCAATGTCCGCCAGCTTCGCAACGAGATCGAGCGCGCCCTCGTCTTCGTCAGCAGCGAGCCGGCCCCCCTCGTTGCCCTCGACGACCTCTCGCCCGCCGTGCGCGCGGCGACCGGCGCCCCGATCCGCCCCGCCACGATGCCCGCCGAGGAACAGATCCTCCAGCCCGGCTGCGACCTCGACCAGGTCCTGGCGGGCGCTGAGAAGAAGCTCATCGAGCGCGTCCTGGCCGAATGCGGCGGGCAGGTGACCGCCTCCGCCGACGTGCTGGGCCTGACCCGCCAGGGCCTCTACAAGAAGATGAAACGCCTCGGCATCGACACCGCCGACTTTCAGAAAAATGGTTCACGATTGGCAGAAATAAGCCACCCCTGAACGCAGGTTAGCACCGACAACTGGCCAACCGACCACCCTTTTCGCCATGCCCAGCCCAACGACACTGCCCGCGCTTTCGCCGATACGGCTGAGCCACGCCGCCCTTATGACGACCCAACTCGACGCGGCCATCGATTTCTACGTGGAGTTGCTGAACCTGACGTTGCGCGTGGTTGAGGATGACCCGATCCGCAAGGGCCGCCGGCGTGCCATGCTGGCCGACGCCGCAGGGGGGGACGTGGTCGAGATCATCGAGATGCCGGAGCTGGCGCACCCGCACATCCCCGGGCGGGGCGGCATTCATCATATCGGCTTCCGCTTGCCCCGCCGCGCCTGGCACGCCCTCCGCGCCCGCCTCGACGCCGCCGCCTATGCCTATCAGGAGATCAACCACTGCCTCTTCGTCCGCGACGTGGACGGCCTCGTGCTGGAGATCGAACAAGACCGCTGACCCTTCCTGAGAGGCCACCATGCAGCCCCGCCGCCACATGACCGTCGAAGAATATTTCGCCTTCGATGAGGCCGACCCCGACATGCGCTGGGAATACTGGGACGGCGAAGTGGTACCCGTCCATGGTTACGACCGGAAGGACCCGACGGGCATGGCCGGAGCCAGCCCGAGGCACGTACAGATTACGACCAACTTGGCAGCAGAACTCCACAGCCGCCTCCGCAAGAAAGGCTGCCGCGTCGCCTCTTCCGAGTTGCGCACAGCAGTCTCCGAGGGGCGGTACGTGTACCCGGACCTCGTGGTGACGTGCAGCGAGCCGGTCTACGATGCAAAGGGCCTGCCGCTCCAGAATCCCGAACTCGTCATCAAAGTCGCCTCCCTTTCCACCGAGCACCAGGACCGACGCGATAAGCTGGAACGGTACACGCTGCTCCCCTCGGTACAAGGATACTGGATCGAGGAGCAGGACGAACCCCTCGTCACGCAATACGTCCGCACGCCCGAGGGCTGGCTTTTTCAGACGACCCGCGGCTCCGCCGCCGCCGTCCGCTGCGAAGCATTCGACGTAGAGCTTCCCCTCGAAGACATCTACGCGCTCGTCTCCTTCTGACCGGCTACGCGGAGGCGATGGGTGAAGGCGTAGGAAGGACAAATCGTCCACACTTTCACACGTCCACCCCTGAATCGCACCGCGATTCGGATCACCAACTCCCCGACGCCCCGCCGCCGCCGAACGAGCCGCCGCCCCCGCTGAAACCGCCGCTGCTGCCGCCGCTCCCGCTCCCGCTGAACGAACGTGTGGACATCATCCACGGCCCCACGCGCACGTCGGTGTGCTTGCCGGACTTCTGCGCCGCCTGGATCTTCTCGACCGCTTCCTGCACCTGCGGCCGCCGGATGGCCCAGGCGAAAAAGCCCACGTAGAGCGTGACCAGTATCAGCCCCCCGATGGGCGAGCTGAACAGCAGGGTACCGGCGGCAGCGAAGAAATGGAGGAGGAAGAGGAAAAGGAACCAGCGCCCGCAGCCGTGGCTGTAGACGCCAAAGAACGCAAAGATCGACGGGATGATCAGGAAAAGGAGGCCTGACCAGAAAGGCGGCGCCTCCCCGCTCCCCGTCTCTTCGGGCGGGGCATAGGTGCCTTCGAGCGCGCCTACAATGGCTCTCACCCCCGCCACCACCCCCCCGTCGAAGTCGCCCGCCCGAAACAAGGGCACGATCTCCTGGCGGATGATCCGCCCGGCGAGCGCGTCCGGCAACGGCCCCTCCAACCC
>JAHEMB010000663.1 GCA_024643915.1 Rhodothermaceae bacterium
TTCGTTCTTATGACTCGATGCCAAGCGTTCACTCGCCCGTCCGCAGTGCTCTTCGCCTGTTTCTTTTCCGGTCTGCTCTGTCTGCCTGTCTCAGCACAATCTTCCCACGGCAACGACCCGCCGGCCCTTCGCGACGGCGCCTGGGCACTTCAGTTTCAGGTGTCGGAGACTTTCAGGTTGAGTTCGTTTCAGGGCTCCGCCATCTCGGCAAAAAAGCATCTTTCCCCGATGAAGGCGTTGCGTTTCGGGATCGGGTTCGATGCTTTCATCGCCGAAGAGAACGGGGATAGTCAGCAGACGCCCGGAGACCAGAATCGCCTCAATATCACCCTTACAAGCCAGTACGTGACCTACACGGCGCCGCGCCGCAAGGTGAGCTTTTTTGCCGGGGCCGGACCCTTGGTCAAGTTTGGTCGTGATAAGCGGAAAACAAACACGCCAGGAGGATTGCAGACCGATACCCAGACGAACATCGGCGCAGGGGTTTCGGGAGTGCTCGGTGTAGAGTGGTTCGCTCTGGACGCGATCAGCCTGACGGCGGAATATGCGCCCCAACTGACCTTCGATCGCTTTTCCACGGAGGTGGTGCGCGAGGGAGATGTAGGGGACGTCATATTGCAGGATGTTGAGCGAACGGGGTTTAAGCTGTCCTCAAGCTTGGTTCGCTTCGGGGTGTCGGTGTATTTCTGATGCAGCCAGGCTCGTAAACACAAAAAGGCCGCCTTCCGCGAGGGGAGGGCGGCCTTTCGTGTAGAAGCGGCGCGTGCCGGCCTGTAAGCCGAATTCTGTCTGCCCGCGGGCGTGCCGCGCGCCTTACGGGGAGACCGTCATTTATCTGGGACCGCCGTTGCCGGCGGCCTCACGCGGCCTACCCGCTCCCTTTCGGCGGGCCGCCTTATCCCGACCGAAGCCGGGGCGGGAGCTGTTTGGCCTTGCACCGCGCGGGGTTTGCCTGGCCGCCCCGGTTGCCCGGAGACGCCGGTGCGCTCTTACCGCACCCTTTCACCCATCACCTGTGTCCCGACGGATCGAGACCATCGGCTGGTCTGCTCTCTGCTGCACTTGCCGTCGCCGCCGGGGCACGACCCCCGCCGACGCCCCCGACGTTATCGGGGCGCGCTGCCCTGTGGTGTTCGGACTTTCCTCTCCGATGCAATCCATCGGAGCGACGATCCGGCCGGCACGCTTTATCGTTTGAAGGGAGGAACGAGACGCCTCGGGAAGCAATCGGCAACTGGCCAAATGACAATCGGCCAACCGCTCAAAGGCCCATGCCATGGAGCGTTTCGTCGAAGAGTTCGCTATCGACGATGATGCGGCCCGTATGCTCGCAGGCGACGATGCGGTTGCGCTGGCGGATCTCCACCTGGCGCTGCGGCGGCACGGCGAAACCGGCGGCGGCGCCACGCTCCAGCGGCACCACGGCGCGTCCGTCGCGGAGGCGCGTCCGCAGGCGCTTGTAGGCGCGCAGGTACCGGTTGTCGACGGCCTCTTCGGCCTCGTCGCGGAGCGTTTCCAGTTCGGTCTGCTCCTGTTTCGTGTCTTCGAGGACCTCGGTCAGCTCGTTCTTCTTCTGGCCGAGGAGCGCATCGAGATCGGCCAGGCGCTGCTCCGCCTCTTCGCGGGCGGCCACACGCTCGTCGGCCGAGCTGTCGATGCTCTCGATTTTGGCCTGTGCGTCGACGATGCGCTGTTTCTGCGCCTCGATCTCTTTGGTGAGCGCGTCGTACTCGCGGTTATTGCGCACCTGGAGCTGCTGCTCCTCGTAGCGCTTGATGAGGCCCTCAGCTTCCTTGATGTCGAGGTCGGCCTGGCGGCGGCCCACCTCATTCTCTTTTTCCGTCTGCCGGAGGTTTTCGAGGCGCGTCTCCAGTCCCGCTTTCTCGTCCTCCAAGTCACGGATCTCCTCGGGCAGGTCGCCCCGCAGCTTCTCCACCTGCGCGATGCGGGTGTCGATGTGCTGGAGGCGAGTCAGGGCGCGGAGTTGCTCCCCGATGCTGGTGCTTGTCTCCTGGGTTGTCGTCGGCATAAACGCTTCGCTCGGCTTCGTTTCAACGGTCCTTCTCCTGCAACAACCCTAAACGCTCCACGGGATCTAAAGTTTGTCCCCTGCGGCATCTATCATCGTCTTGCCCTTTCCGGTCCATGTATTTCGAACGAAGATTGAGTTGCGTCGGAGAATTGGGGACAGGAGCAACTCGGTGATGGCTGGCAATCGCCGACTTTCCCTCTCTCCGGCTCTCAGCCTCTTCTACTTTCGAACAAACGTCCGCATCGGGCTGGTACGCGTGGTCGTCTTCAGCCATTCTACCATCTCGAAGCGCGCTGCCAGCCAGTCTCGCAGCAGGACTTCGGTGATGGCCTCCGTCTCATAATGGCCGGCATCGACGAGGGCCATGCGGGGGCTGCCGACGGGGTCAAGGACATCGAAGAACTTGTGGTACGTCACGTCGGCGGTGACGTAGGCATCGGCGCCTGCTCGGAGCGCCTGCCGCGTGAAGTCGCTGCCCGACCCGCCACACACGGCGACGGTTTGAACGGAAGCGTTGGGGTCGCCCACGTAGCGGAGGCTGGCGGCGTCGAGGCGCGCGGCCACGCGCTGGAGGAAAGTCGCCAGAGACTCCGGCGCCTCCAACCGTCCGACGGCGCCCAGCCCGGCCCGTGTGTTTGCCTGCTGCACGGAAAACACGTCATACGCCACCTCCTCGTAGGGGTGCGCCAGCCGCAAGGCGTTCAGCACCTTTGGCAGATCCCAGCGCGCCACCTCCACCTCCAGCCGCACCTCCTCCACCGATTCGAGCGCGCCGCCCGTCTCGCCGATGAAGGGATTGGCGGCCTCACCGGGCCGGAAGTAGCCGCGCCCCTCGACGGCGAAGGCGCACGCCTCATACGCACCAATTCGGCCCGCCCCTGCCTCGGCCACGGCGCTGCGCACG
>JAHEMB010000664.1 GCA_024643915.1 Rhodothermaceae bacterium
GATTCACGAGAACGCCGAGCACATGGCGTTCTCGACGGGGATTATCCGGCAGCTGCATCAGCTCGTCTATCGCTACCATCCGAGCGAAGGGGGCGCGTGGAAATCGACGAACAACGACATCGTCGAGCGCAACCCCGACGGGACGATCCACCGTGTCCGTTTCCGCACCGTCGGCACGGTCGAGACGCCGCAGGCCATGGACGATCTGGTGGGGGGGTACACCTGGGCGGCTCACGAGGAAGCTATGGAGCCGCTGGTGGTAGTGCCCCTGGCGATCCTGGACTTCCTCTGTATTCATCCTTTCCGTGACGGCAACGGGCGGGTGGGGCGGCTCCTGACGCTCCTCTTGCTGTATCATGGGGGGTACTGGGTGGGGCGATACATCAGCCTGGAGCGGGTGATCGAGGCCTCAAAAAAGACGTATTACGAAGCGCTGGAAGCGAGTTCGCAGCGCTGGCACGAGGGAAAGCACGACGTGCGTCCGTGGCTGCGCTACTTCTGGGGTACGGTGCTGCGGGCCTACCGGGAGTTCGAGGAGCGGGCCGGCTCGTTCGAGCGGGGTACGAAGACAGAGATGATCCGACGGGCGGTAGCGCGTCGCGGGGTGCCGTTTGCGATCTCGGAGATCGAGGCGGAACTGCCCACGGTGAGCCGCGACATGATCCGCCTGGTGCTGCGGCAGCTACGAGACGAGGGGATGATCGAGTCGGTGGGCAAGGGACGGGGCGCGCGGTGGCGCAAGCGAGACGAAAGAGCGTGACGGGCGTTTCGTTTCCTCCGGCGCCCTTGTAGGCTCCGAGCGGGGGAAGGGGGCGCGCGCGTGATTCCCTCGAATGGCAGGTCCTTCAAAGTACCCGCCGCGACATGTAGGGTGCCCGGTTGCTACATCGCTCCCGATCGTCGCTCCCGATCGTCGCTCCCGATCGTCCTACAACATGCTCATGGAAGGGCAGCCGCACGCTCGGGTCCTTTAAAGACTTCGCGCACGTGCCAGGACAGAAACGCCGGCTCCAGATGGTAAGATGTGCGTTGTGGCTGCTGCACGGGGGTGCCGTGATAGCGCAGCAGCCATTCATCCAGGCCGCCCGTGCCGTGAACCCGCTCTGAGACGAGCAGGCGGTAGGCAGGCGTGATGCGGAAAGCACCCCGGTCGAGCAGCTTGTGGTGCATCGTGCAGAGGGCGATGCCGTTCGCCTCCACGTCGGGCCCGCCGGCCTGGTGCCACTTGACGTGGGCCGCTTCCAGCCCGATGGTACGGTTATCGATCCGCAGGTCGAAGCCGCAGACGGCACAACGGAAGGCGTAGGCACGCAGGACACGCCCGCGGAAGTCAGTGTCGCGTTTGCGACGGGTCGTCTGCCGGGTATCAAGGGAGAGACCGACGGCATCGAGGAGGTCCTGGTGCATAGAGGCGGGGAAGTGCTCATGCAGCACGAGATACGCGATCCGCTCGATGAGCGCAGGCTCACGACGCAGGAGGTCGTAGACGGGCTCTGGGAAGCCACCGGCCACCTCGTTATCGAGGAGGGTCCGGCGGGTAGGATCCGTGTTGCTACGGCGACGACGCAGCCCTTCCGTCTCCGCAAGCATCCAGAGGCCGTCGTTCTGTAGCCGCCAGAACGGGTACTCGGGATGGATGGACCGTCGGGGCGGACCGAACTCGATGAGCAACTCGCGTAGTGCGGGATCGACCTCGGCGTAGGGCATCAGGCGACGCTCCTGCTGTTGCAACCGGCCGAGGGCGAGCAGCAGAAGCAGCGGCTTGTGGGGCGCGCGTTGATCGCCGCGCTTCCAGACGTTGAGCGCCCCGACCTTGCCGATCAACTCGTCGTGCGTCATGCAGGCCGCATCGATTTTTTAGTTGAGGGGATTCAGGAAGGGCGGGCCCGCCGCCAGGGCGCCGCGCCTAACCTCGCGCTCGAGGGTGAGCGCCGTGGCGCCGTCCGGCACCTCTACAAACCGGTAAGATAGGTGCTGCCGGATGAATTCGCCGGTGCGCGTGTCGAGCGAGAGACGCCCGATGCGGACGCGCGCGATCTCGTCAGCCGTCAGCACTGGGAGGACGAAGCGGTCGAAGACGTAGAGGCAGAACTGGTCGCCCCCCCGGCGGCCGGTGCGGTGGCTGCGCAGCCGGTCGAAGAGGCCCCGGACGGAAGCACCCTCGTTGCGACGCAGCGCGACCTGCTCGGCCGTGAGTCCCTGGCCAGCCATGCCGGCGTAGAGGAGCTGCCGGTCCAACCAGACGGTGTAGACGCCGGCCGCCACCCGGGGCAGGTCGGGGTTGGGCCAGTCGGCGAAAGAATAGCGTGTCCCGGAGTCCAGGACTTCAAGCCAGGCAGCATAGGGCGACGGCATAGATCCCAGCCTCTAGCAATCTTCAGGCGAGGAAGACCTCGTCGTTGTGGCGTTCGAGGCGTTCCGGGGCGGGCCGGTCCTCCGGGCGCTCAGGCAGCCAGAGCCTAGCCTCCTCCAACTGGTAGTAGACCTTCCCGTTGTGAAACTCGTGTTCGAGGCGCGGGCTGACGCGGAAGCGGTAGTCCGGCGTGACGGTGACGTAGCCGCGGTCGAAAAGGCGGTGGATGTCGGCGCGGAGGAGCAGTCCATTGGAGAGTTCATGGGGACCACCGGAGGCGTAGGACACGATGTGCGAGGCTTCCAGGGCAGGGAGTGAATGCTCCCGGGTGACCGCGCATTTGCCGTAGGCCCGTTGCACGGCAAAGCGGAACGTGCCCTGGCCGAGCCGGGGGCGGATCGTCTGATCGGCTCCGTAGCGCACGGCAGGATCTGTCGAGGCGAACAGCGACGGCTGACCTTTCTTGTCGGGGTCGCCAACGATGGGGAGCTGCGGGCTCAGCAGGGCGGCCCGTTCCAGGCATGCCTGCCAGATGCGCCGGCCCTCGCCGCGAGAGAGGTCGTAGCCCTTCCCTGTGAC
>JAHEMB010000665.1 GCA_024643915.1 Rhodothermaceae bacterium
TTCCACATCAACGACAACGTGCGCGAGGCGCAGAACGACCACATCCTTTTCCTCGCCAACGGCGTGACGACCGTCCGCGAGATGTGGGGCCTGAACAGGCGCCTCAGCCTCTCCGAGCGCGGTGCCACCGCGGCAGGCGTACGCCTCGGCCCGACAATTTACGCCGCCAGCCCCGGCCTCGACGGGCCGGGCGGCCCTTGGGCCGGGGGCACCCCGCCCGTCAGCACGCCCGAAGAGGCGCGGGCGACGGTGGCTCGCCACGCTGCCACCGGCTACGATTTCATCAAGGTCTACAATGCCCTCAGCCGCCCCGTCTACGACGCCATCATCGACGAGGCGGCGAAACAGGGGGTACGCGTCATCGGGCACGTGCCGCGGGCAGTGGGGCTGGCGCACGTGCTGGCCTCGGGGCAGGCGTCTACCGAACACCTGATCGGCTACGGGCTGGCAGCCTCCTCCACCGGCTCCCTCTACAGCGGCACGCTAGACGAGGCGAGGGTGGCCCAGATGGCTGCTGCTGCCCGTGATGCCGGCACCTGGCATACGCCTACCATCTTCGTGGACCGGCAGACGCACGCGCGCATCTCCTCCCTCTTGCAGAGCAATGTCTACCGGTACGTCTCCCCCACCATGCGCGCCCGCTTCGCTAACGGCTTCTTTCAGGGTTTCACTCAGGCCGTTGCGGACCGCTCCGAGCAGCGCCACAAGCTCGTCGTCAAAGCCATCCAGGATGCCGGCGGCCGCCTGCTCGTCGGCACCGACGCCGGCTTTGGGTATGTGGTGCAGGGTTTCTCTATCCACGACGAGTTGGGCCTCTTGCAGGCTGCGGGCCTGACGCCTTTCCAGGTCCTCTACGCCGCTACCGCTGGCGCCGCCGAGTTCCTCGAAGCCACCGACGTGGCCGGAACCGTGGCGGTGGGCCGCCGCGCTGACCTGATCCTGCTTGACGAGAACCCGCTCAACGACGTGGCGCACGTCCGCGACGACCGGGCCGGGGTGATGGTGCGGGGCCGCTGGTTCTCCCACGAACGCCTGCAAGAGATGCTCGAAGCTATCGCGGCGGAGTACGGGCAGTGACACGGCGCCTAGCCTGCTGCCTCTTCGCCCGGCGCCATCAGCCCGGCGAGGAGGTAGAGGACGGCCATGCGCACGGCCACGCCGTTGGTCACCTGGTCCAGGATGACGGCGCGCTCGTGGTCCACTACCTCGCTGGCGAGTTCCACGCCTCGGTTGACGGGGCCGGGGTGCATCACGACGAGGTCGGGGTGCTGCTCCAGGTGGGCGAGGCGGATGCCGAAGCGCTCGTGGTACTCGCGGAGGCTGGGGAAGAGGGCCGGGCCGTCGGTCTGCCGTTCGAGTTGGATGCGGAGGGCCATCGCCACGTCGCAGCCTTCGAGGGCCTCGTCCAGGCGGTGCGTCACACGCACACCCAGGTCCTCAATCCCCACCGGCATCATCGTCCGCGGGCCGCAGAGGGTGACGTTGGCCCCCAGCGCCCTTAGACCGAAAATGTTGGAGCGGGCCACCCGGCTGTGCGCGATGTCGCCGAGGATGCACACGTTCAGCCCCTCGAACGACGCGAACAGGTCGGACATCGTCAGCAGATCAAGGAGGGCCTGCGTGGGGTGCTCGTGCGCCCCGTCGCCCGCGTTGATGACGACGGACTCGACGCAGCGCGTGAGGAAATGCGCCGCGCCGGGGCTTTTGTGGCGGATCACCACGAGGTCGATCTTCATCGCCTCGATGTTGCGGGCGGTGTCCTTGAGCGTCTCGCCTTTGGAGACGGACGAGCCGGAGGCGGAGAAATTAACTGTATCGGCGGAGAGGCGCTTTTCGGCCAGCTCGAACGAGATGCGGGTGCGCGTGGACGCCTCGAAGAAAAGGTTGACGACGGTGACGCCCCGGAGGGTAGGCACGCGGCGGATGCGGCGGTCGAGCACGTCGCGGAAGTGGCGGGCCGTCTCCAGGATGAGCCCGATCTCCTCGGCGCTGTAATCGACGAGGCCGAGCAGGTGCCGGTGGTTGAGGGCGGTGAGTTTCTCCTGAGCTACGGTCGTCAGATCCATGGGCACATCTCTTTCATGCAGCGCCTCCGGGCGCGTGTTCGACGAGCCAAACGCCCTCGCGGTCGTCGATCTCCTGAAGCCGCACGCGCACCTCTTCGCCGGGGATGGTGGGCACCTCGCGCCCGACAATGTCCGGCCGGATGGGCAGTTCGCGCAGGCCCCGGTCCACGATGACGAGGAAACGGACGGAAGCGGGGCGGCCCAGGTCCATGAGCGCGTCGAGGCCCGCCCGCGCGGTGCGGCCCGTGTAGAGCACGTCGTCGACGAGGACGAGGTGGCGGCCGTCGATGTCGAACGGGATATTAGTGGGGCGGACGACGGGTTGCTTAAAGCGCATCCGGTAGTCGTCGCGGTACATCGTCACGTCGAGGACGCCGAGGGGCACCTCCCACTCCTCCACCCGGCGGATCTTCTCCTGGAGGCGGCGGGCGAGGTACACGCCCCGCGTCTGCATCCCGATGAGCGCGTAATCATCCGCCGCCGACTGCCCCGGGTCGATCCCCTCGGCGATCTGCCGCGCCATCCGGTCGAGCGTGCGGTCGAGGTCACGTGCCTCCATCAGTTGGGCTTTGATGACGTCTTGCGGCTCCATCCTTCGATTGCGGATTTCGGAGTGCGGATTTCGGATTGGGAATCAATCGGGGGCGTGGTCGTAGAAGCTACGGCAACGACGTTTACACGTAATCGAAAATAATGCAAGAAACGACGCTTCGCTACCTCGACCCGGTGGTCATCTCGCGCCTGAAGAACATGGAGCTGCGGGCGCGGCTCATCGTCGAAGGGTTCATCACCGGCCTACACAAGAGTCCGTACCACGGGTTCTCGGTCGAGTTCGCCGAGCACCGGCCCTACAACCCCGGCGAC
>JAHEMB010000666.1 GCA_024643915.1 Rhodothermaceae bacterium
CTCGACGTGGCCGACCTCATCAGAGAGATGCCCCTCGAAGAGCGCCTCTACCGTTTCCGCTGTGTGGAGGCGTGGGCGATGACGGTGCCGTGGACCGGCTTCCCGCTCAAGAAGCTCATCGAACGCTGCAAGGCGCTCTCCAAAGCCACACACGTCCAGTTCACTTCCGTCAATCGGAAGAAGCAGATGCCCGGCATCGGGGAGGCGCCGTGGTACCCGTGGCCGTACTTCGAGGGGCTACGGATGGACGAAGCCATGAACGAAGTCGCCTTCGTCGCCACCGGCCTCTACGGCGAGCCCCTGCCCAAGCAGAACGGCGCGCCGTTGCGCCTGGCCCTTCCCTGGAAGTACGGCTACAAGGGACCCAAGGCCATCGTCAAGATCGAATTCATGGACCGGCAGCCGAACACCTTCTGGAACGACCTCCAGCCGGCCGAATACGGCTTCCTCTCGAACGTCAACCCGAACATCCCGCACCCGCGCTGGAGCCAGGCCACCGAGGAATTGATCGGCCAGAACAAAGAGCGGGTGGAGACGCAGCTTTTCAACGGCTATGGCGAATGGGTGGCCGACCTCTACCCGGACGAGCCGCGTACCCCCTCCCGCGCCATCGCGCGGTGAGCGAGGCAATAGGTTTGACCGCAAGATTCGGGTAGCCCCGGAGCCGCGCCGCCGGCTAGATTGGGGGTGAAGCTAAAAACCTCACCGATCCAGCCGAACAAACATGACGACACAGCACACCTTTTTCGACCCGCCTGCCTCGACGGAGACCGGCCTTTCTCTTCCTGCCGGCGAAGCGTGGGCGGCCGTCTCCAGGCGTGATCGTCGCTACGACGGCGCCTTCGTCCTCGCGGTCTCCACGACGGGCATCTACTGCCGGCCCTCGTGCCCCGCCCGGCGGCCCCGCCGCGAGAACGTCTCCTTCTTTGCCACGCCAGAAGCGGCAGAGGCGGCCGGCTACCGGGCCTGCCTGCGCTGCCGGCCTGCCGACCCCGGCGGGCTGCCGGCCGAGCAGGCCGTCGCCTCGGCCCGGGCCTACCTCGACGCCCGCCTCGACGAAAACGTCACCCTCAAGGAGTTGGCCGGGGCGGTCGGGTTTAGCTCTTCTCATATGCAGCGCATCTTCAAAGAGGCGGTTGGGCTCTCGCCGAAAAAGTACCAGGAGGCCCGCCGCCTGGAGGCGTTCAAGGAGCGGGCACGTGCTGGAGACACCGTTCTCGAAGCAACGTACGAGGCCGGCTTCGGCTCCAGCAACAGTTTGTACGCCCAAGCGGAAAACGGCCTGGGCATGACGCCGGGCACCTACCGGCGCGGCGGTGCGGGGCTGCACATCCGCTTTGCCGTCACAGACTCGGCGTTCGGACGCGTTCTCGTGGCCGCCACCGAGCGCGGCGTCTGTGCTGTTATGCTCGGCGAAGACGACGAGGCCCTGGCAGCGGAGTTGGAAACGGAATTCCCCCAAGCCGACCACGCGCGCGACGACGACGCGCTGCGAATCTGGATCGACCCCGTCGTGCAATACCTCGCCGGGCAGCACCAGCAACTCGCTGTGCCGGTTGACTTGCAGGGCACCGACTTCCAGCGGCGCGTGTGGCGGGCGCTCCAGCAGATTCCCTACGGCGAGACGCGCTCCTACGAGGAAGTCGCCGCCACCCTCGGCAAGCCCTCGGCGACGCGAGCCGTGGCGCAGGCATGCGCACGCAACAAGGTCGCCCTGGTAGTGCCGTGCCACCGCGTGGTGTGCAAGGACGGCAGCGTGAGCGGCTACCGCTGGGGGCCGGCGCGCAAACGCCGCCTGCTGGCGCTCGAAAAGGCGGACGATCTGTTTGCAGCCAGCGGCGGCTGAGAAGAGACCAAATCCTGTATCGCCCGCCGAGCGGGATCCTCAGCGCCCGCCGAGGCCCTCGAAGCCAGGGGGCGGCTGGGGCGGACGGGGCGCGGTGGAGGGGGCCAGCTTGCTACTTTTCAACACGTCTTCGGCGTGCTGGTGGAGCCAGGTGCGGAAGTGTTCGGCCTCGTCGCCTTCCACCGTCAGCCATTGCACGTTCATCTTGTGCTCGCGCAGGTGGACGCGGATCTCCTCCTCGATGTCCTGCACGTACATGATGTTTTCGAGCGGGACGAAGTGGGTACCTATCTTCAGGATCATGATGCTTCGCGATGCTTGGTTTGCGGTTTACGGCTCACCGTTTACGGTTCTCCTTCATCAGCCGGAAACCGTGAACCGTAAACCGGGAGCCTCAAAATAGCCCAGCCGACGGCAAAAAGCATCAGCCTGTCAGCGGCATTTCTTGCTGCGCCGGGTCGCCCTGTCTGGAGAGGTATCGGTTCCACCAGCCCACGCCAACCACCCCGATGACGAAAGCAATGAAGCTCATCACGGCGTTCGTCAGGGCGATGCGCCACTGCGGGCGAGCGATGCGCTCGATGACGACCTCCTGCTCGGCGCCGGGCCGCACCCGCACCTGAAGGGTCGATTGCCCGGCCAAGGACGGGGCGAGGGAATGGGGGAGCGACAGCCGTTCGCGTTCGATCACCTGGCCGTCTGGCAGGGCCACGCGCAAGCTCACGTAATCGTAGGTCACGTCCACCCGATTCGAGATCTCCAACTCCGTCACTTCGGCCACGGCAGGCACGCCCTCGTGGAGCGTCTCGTACAGGTCGATAGCCGCCTTGCCGAGATAAACAGTCAGGAAAAGCAGGAGCGCCGGGAAGATCCAGAGCAGCCGGGCCACCACTTGGCTCGCGTTCTTTATCATCGCAGAGAAAAGGTCCGTGCTGAGGAAAGGGCGACGAACCGGGAGGGGGGAAGCGGTCAGCGGTCAGCGGTCAGCCAAAAAACAAAAAAGCTGATCGCTGACGGCTGAAAGCTAATGCAAAAACAGATACGGCTTCCACGTCTCGTCCACCGTCCCAATTAGG
>JAHEMB010000667.1 GCA_024643915.1 Rhodothermaceae bacterium
AAGGCTGGTTGAACAGGTCCTCAGCCACCACCTCCCACTGCTGTGCGTCGCGCCGGTCGCGTACCTCCAGGGGGAAGGGGCGGGGCGGCTCCACGGGTGCGAAGGCATACGTGTGCCCGGCGCGTCCTCGCTTCTTCTCGATCCTGGTGCGCAGCAAGGGATGGCGCTGCTGTAGGGCATCGAGGGCCTGCCGGAGCACTTTGGCCGGGGGCGGATGCTGGAGGCGGAGGACGCCCACGGCCACGAGGCCAAACACTTCATTCGTGCGGGTGAGCGCCTCTTCAAACCGGCTGAGGGATCGCATGGGCGACGGACGTGGCTGGGCAGGATCGAGAGGCGGGCCGATGAAGCGGGCGCCCCCCGTCCGAAAGATACGCCACGCGCCCTGGTGCGTGGACCTGCCTGCACGCTTCCTCGCCTTCTAAGACCCGGCCTCGGAGCGCCCCGCCTACTTCGTCAGCAGGAGGGTGCGGGAAACGCGCCGGCCGCCATGGGCGAGCGTGTAGACGTAAAGCCCCGTCGCCAGCGACCCGGCTTCGAATGCCACCGTGTGCTGCCGGCCCGCCTCGGCCACGCCATCGAAAAGGACGGCCACCTGCCTGCCGAGCACGTCGGAGACGGTCAGCACGGCCCGCCCTTCGTTCGGCAGGGTGAAGGCGAGCGTCGTGCGGGGGTTGAACGGATTCGGGTAGTTGGGCAAGAGGGCCAGCGTCCGGGGCGCTTCGATCTCTATCTCCACCACCGGGCTGTATTCGAAGGCGCCGTCGAAGTCGATCTGCTTGAGGCGGAAAGCGTGGCGGCCGGGCGCAAGCGCTTCAATGCGATGCTGGTAAGCCTGCGGCACTGTCGTCGTGCCCCACCCCTCGACGAAAGCAACCTGCTCCCATGCTCGCGCTCCGCTCCCCGCTTCTCGCTCTACGAAAAACCCGGCGTTGTTCGTCTCACTCGCCGTCTGCCAGCGGAGCAGCACCGCCTCGCCGTCGCGCACAGCCTTGAAAGCGATCAATTCTACCGGAATGGGGTTGGCAGCGCTCAACTCCACCGGCGCACCGGCCGTCCCCCGGACGGCGCCGGGGCTGAAGCTTTCCGTACGCGAGGGCGCGTAGGTCTGCCCGCTGCTCTGGTCGTAGGTCCGAAATGTAACGACCTCTCCGGCGGCCAGGCCCCAGACCTCCATCACAAAGACCTCCGGTACGCTGCCCGACCGCGCACCCACGCCACGCAACTCACCCCCGACGAATGCTGCCACCCGATCCTGGGCATCGGTTGAGGTAGCCCCGGCAAACAGGAGCTTGGCGTTGACGATCATGCTCTCTGGAAAACCGGTGGGGGCCTGCCAGTTGAGGGCGCAGGGCATAGCCGGGGTCGCCGCCATGAAGGCAATGGGCGATCCAGGAGGCGCGCCGCGAAAGGCGTCCTTGCGAAAAACGAGGCTTTCGCAGAGGGTATGTTCGGCGTTCGCGGAGGCGTCGTAGGCCTTGAACGTGAGCGTTTCGCCGTTGGTGTTCGAGCCGACGCTGAGGATGAACACATAGGCCCCCCCGCCGGGGTTGGTGGCCGACACGACCCCTCGCGACTCGTTCCCAACGAAAGCCGCCAGCAAGTCGCCGGAGTCGGGCGGCTGGCCGTCGAAGGAGACGGTGGCCAGGACGGCCATAGTGTTCGTGAAGCCGCCTGCGGGCGTCCAATCAGGCGTCTGCGCGTGCGCCTGGAGTGAAGCAGCCGCGAGCAGGACAAAGGCGAGGAGCGTGTTGGGGAGGAGGTAGCTGCGTTTCATGGTGAGGCCCCACGGAGTTTCAAGGAGGAAAGGGGTCGGCATGTAGCGAGGAAAGGTCATTGCGAAAGCACCATGCGGCGGACCTCGGTGAAAGCGCCCGCCTCCAGGCGGTAGAGGTACATCCCGCTCGCCAGGCCCCGCGCGTCAAACCGCGCCTCGTGCCAGCCGGCCGCCTGCTCGTCGTCCACCAGGCGGATGACCTCGCGCCCGAGCACGTCGTAGACCGTCAGGCGGACCGAGCTAGCCTGGGGCAGGCCGTAGCGGATGGTCGTCTGCGGGTTGAACGGATTGGGGTAGTTCTGGTCGAGCGCGAACGCGTCGAGCAACTCGGCGCCTGCGTCCTCCGCAGCCGTTGGCGTGGCGACGGTCAGGGAGAGGGCGGCCTCGGTGGCTTGAGTCTGCCCATCGGGGAGGGCGAGGGCCACGTCGTACAGGTTCAGGACGGCGGCCTGCGTCATGTCGCCGATCACCTCCAGGTCAATCACGACGGCTTCTCCGTAGCCCTGCGCAGGCACGCTCGTGCTCTTGCGCGTCAGGGCGAGGGCGAGCGTTTCCTCCCCTTCGAGGATGGTGGAGAACGCGATCAGGTCGCCGTCGTCGAGGAAGGTGCCGCCGGCCACGGCGCGCACGGCGAAGAAGGAGAGCGGGAGCTGCAAGCGGGCGGCCACGCCCAGCACGTCGGCCAGGGGCGTAGGCGCGCTCCCCACGGTCACGCTGAGTTGTAGCCGGGTGCCGAGCGGGAAGGGCGCGACCTCGAGCTGTGCCCCGTTGGCGCCGTGTTTGCCAGCGTGCCCTGCCGAAGCCCCGGCGCTTCGCTGCCGTCCGAAGTTGGCGCCCACCGGCAGCAAGTCGTTCTGGTCCACCTTGCCGTCGCCGGTGGCATCGGCATAGGTGGCTGCTTCGGGCGCCCACATGGCTGCGGGTTGCCCCGCCCACGTGGCGCTGGCGCCAGAACGCGACGGCCCCGTCTCGCCGAAGTAAGCGCCCAGCATGAACACGTCTCGCTCATCGACGAGGCGGTTGTTGTCTGTGTCGCCGGGCCAGACGGCCAGCAGGCCATCGACCACCTGGACGCTGGCGGGGGAGGCCGTGACGGGCAGAGACGCCCCGTTGGCATCATAGGCGATCAGATCGCCG
>JAHEMB010000668.1 GCA_024643915.1 Rhodothermaceae bacterium
GACCTCGTCCGAGACGTACTTGCCGAACATCTCGCGGACGCGCACGGCTCGCTTCTGCTGCTCCACCGTGTCGCGGCTTTTGTAGATCGTGATCTCAAGGTCGTCCAGCTCAATGGGCTTCGTCAGGAAGTCGAAGGCGCCCCGGTTCATGGCCGCGCGGATGTTCTCCAGGTCGCCGTAGGCCGAGACGACGACGGCCTTGAGCATGCGCTCCAGGTCGGCAAGCTTGCCCAGGAGAGTCAGTCCGTCCATGCGCGGCATGTTGATGTCGGTCAGCACGATGTCGATCTCGTGGTCAGCTTCGAGCTTTTCGAGCGCCTCCTGTCCATCTCCGGCGAACGTAAAAGCCAGTTCACCGGCCCGGATCTGCCGCCGAAACTTCATCCGGACGAGCGCCTCCAGATCGGGCTCGTCGTCCACTACGAGGATTTTGGTCGGGGCTTGGTCCATCTGAAAGAGATGCGTGATTTGTGAAACGTGATGCGTGAAATGTGAGGATGCCGATAGCAAAACGCCACAGCAAAGCACCCCTCATGTATCACGTTGCACGCATCATGACGCGGTGTCAAAAGGCGCCGTGGCTCATGCCCACCCTCAACGGTCGCCTGCAAAGCCTCAACAAATATACTCACAATCCCAACACCTCACGTTTGAGGGCGACAAAATCGAGGGGCTTGGTAAGATACCCGTTGGCGCCGTAGGCCAGGGCGACCTGGTGGGTGGCCTCATCGCCGTAGGCCGTGATCATATGAACGGGCAGGGTCGGATAGGCTGCCTTGATGCGTTTGAGCAGTTCGAGCCCGGTCATACCCGGCATGTTGATGTCCGATAGGACAAGCACGACCGAGGCGCCCTCGCCGTCGCGCAGATAGTCCAGGGCCGCTTCGCCCGAATGCGCGAAGTGGAGATCGACCAGCCCGCCCCGCACCTCCTTTCGCAACCGCTGGCGGAAGAGCCATTCGACGTCCTGTTCGTCATCGACCACGAGCACCCGAAGCGGCGTTTCCATGCTTTCCACGAACGATAAAAGGGGACGCTTGCTCCTTCCCCCTACAGAGGCAGGGTCGGTACGATACGAAATTTCTTTACAAGATACATTTGAATGCACCCGGTCCTACCCGGTATCATTCGACAACCGACAACCGACAACCGACAACCGACAACCGACAACCGACAACCGACAACCATGAAAGCCATCCTCGTCGAAGCGCCGGGCGGACCGGAGCAATTACGTCTGGGTGAGCATCCCACGCCGGAACCCGGCCCGCAGGAGGTACGTGTGCGCGTCCACGCTACCGCCCTCAACCGCGCCGACCTGATGCAACGAGAGGGCAAGTACCCGCCGCCCGAGGGCGCGAGCCCCCTGCTGGGCCTGGAGATGGCAGGCGTGGTAGAGCAGGCCGGGCGGCACGCCACCCGCTGGCAACCGGGCGACCGCGTCTTCGGTCTGCTGCCGGGCGGGGGCTATGCGGCGTACGCCGTGATTCACGAGGAGATGGCGATGGCCCTCCCACCTGGGCTTTCATTCGAAGAGGCGGCGGCCATCCCGGAGGTTTTCCTGACGGCGTTCCAGGCGCTGCACTGGTTGGGCGAGGTGCGGGGCGAGGAGCGCGTGCTGATCCACGCGGGCGCCAGCGGCGTGGGCACCGCCGGCATCCAACTCGCCCGCATGGCCGGGGCGCGCGTCTACGTTACTGCCTCCGGCCCGAAGCACGCGGCCTGCCTGCGCCTCGGCGCCGAGGTCGCCATTGATTACCGGGAAGAAGACTTTGCCGAGCGGGTGCTGGAGGAGACGAACGGGCAGGGCGTCGATCTCATCCTCGACTTCATCGGCGCGCCTTACCTTGAACCCAACCTGATGGCCCTCGCGACGGACGGGCGGATCGTGCTCCTTGCCACCCTTGGGGGCAGCAAGCTCGACGCGTTCGATCTGCGGACGTTTTTCCTCAAGCGCGCCACGCTCCGTGCCAGCACGCTGCGCAATCGACATCCCGCCTACAAAATCCGCCTCACCCACGACTTCGCCGCTCGCGCCCTGCCCGGCTTTGCAGACGGCAGCCTGAAGCCCGTCATCGACAGCGTGTACGACTGGGCGGAGGTAGCCGCCGCGCACCGCCGCATGGACGCCAACGAGAATGTCGGCAAGATCGTGCTGAAGGTGGGGTAGCGGTGCGGGTTGTCGCAGGCCTCGCGCGCGCCAGTTCTCATCGCTGTGCTGTGTTCTCCTGAATTCCCACTTTCGCGGGAAAGATATTGGAGCGTTCGGCGCGAAGCATGGAGAAAATTCGCCGGACGTTGCTTCCTCTTCATCGTTGCGTGTCGCTCGGTTGTATTAGGGGAAAGCCTGCTTGTAGCATTGTAGCCGAGGGTATCTATGCGCCGGTCGTTACTGCTGCTCGTTTTGTCCATCGTGGGGGTCCTGCCGGGGGCGGCGCAAAGCCGCTTCGACGTGGAGGCGTACAAGGCCTTCCTCAGCGCCAATCGGGATCTCAGCGCCGAGGGGCTGCTGCAGATGCATGCCGCCGGTGGCTTCGCCGCCCACCTCTCCGCCCCCATCGGCCCCGCCCTCCACCGCGACGACATCGCTGGGCGCCTTGAGCTGACCGCCGACGAGCAGCAGCTCCTCGACCGGCACGGCTTCGTCGTCACGGAGCGGCTATTCTACGACTCGTTCGGCAACGCCCTCCTCGACATCTACAAGAAAGACCTGCCCGTCTTTATCTCCACCGACGCCCTGCTGCACGCCCTCCACATGTCGTACGACCGCATCCTGATGGACGTGGAGCAGCAGGTGCTCATCGGTCTGCTGGACGAGATCCTGGCCGACTTGCACGGCGCCCTCCCTACTCTCGCCGCGCGCTACGACGGCATCGCGGGGATGCAGCAGCCGCTCATCGACCTGGACGTGTACC
>JAHEMB010000669.1 GCA_024643915.1 Rhodothermaceae bacterium
CCACTGCGTGTAGTGCTCCCACTTCTCCGGCAGCTCGTCGTCGGCGTAGATGGCCTCGACGGGGCAGACGGGCACGCAGGCGTTGCAGTCTATGCACTCGTCGGGGTGGATGACGAGGAAGTTGGGCCCTTCGTAGAAGCAATCGACGGGGCAGACTTCCACACAGTCGGTGTGCTTGCAGTTGATACAGGGCTCGGTAACGACGTAGGGCATGGTTCGCTATGGTTCAGGAATGATTGTTGTCTGGTGGGGGTTGGAGAGGGCAGGGGGTTTAGGATACCGGAGCCGGCGCTGGGCCTCAAAACTGGTATCGTGGGGTGGCCCCGGTGACTGCACCGCTCGCAGAAAGTTAACGTAAGTCAAGGGAGGTTGCCATGAAATGTTCCTCTGCGCTGCCTGGGATGCTGTTTTCGCTGAGCGTGCTGCTGCTGGCCGGGTGCGGGTCGGTCAACCGTTTGGGAGAGCATCAGTTTGATGGGCGGACGCTGGCGGTGGTGGCGGCCATCCCGCCCGCCCCGGTCGTCTTCAGCGAGTTGCTGGCCTCGGCGGGGGTCTACCCGCACCATCCTTATGGCCGGCGTGTGGCCTACGGCGGCCCAGCGCGCGGGGAGAAAAGGGCGGTGGATCGCCTGGAAAAACGTCTTCGGGCGGCTGCCAAGCAGGTAGACGTGCCGGCGGCCCTCGCGGCCGAAACCTACAAGGTGGTGAGTGAGCGGCTGGGCAGCACCCGCGTTGCGAACCCGAAAGCGGCGGACTATGTGCTCGACGTCCGTGTGATGAGCTATGGGCTGCACCTGCGCACCGCGCGCGCCCGCGGCTTCCTCTTCGTCGATGCCGAGGTGATGCTGATCGAGCGGGCCTCGAGCGAGGTCGTTTGGAAAGAGATGATGCAGAACGAGCGCCTCCGCGTCGACGCGCTCATCGATGCTGACCCGGAAGACCTGACGGAAGAAGACCTCCGCTACCTGCTCGACGCCTTCGCCAACCATCTGACCGACGAGTTAGCCACGGCGTTCAATAAAGACTACAAGGGATAGCGCTCAGCGTTGAGCGCTCAGCGCTGAGCGGTCAGCTATTGGGGATCAGCTTTTTTTTAGCTGATTGCTGCAAGCTGACCGTTTTCTCTTTTCAGGCTTTTCCTCTCCACACTTTACACTGAGCCCCGGCTTCCGTAGCATGCCCCGCGCCCAATCCAAAATCGTAAATCCAAAATCGGATGCGTGTCTGGCGGTTGCTGCGGCTGATCTGGACGACCCTGACCTACACTTTCGCCACGAGCTGGCTGGCGCGGCGCAAGCCCGAAGCGGAGCAGGATGCGTTCCGCGCCCGGCGGCAGCAGGTCGGGACGGCGAAGCTGTGCCGCATCCTGGGCTTGCGCATTTCCACCGAGGGGGCGCTGCCCGAGGGCGGGGCGATGCTGGCGGTGAGCAACCACTACGGCGTCCTCGATCCCCTCATCATTGCCTCCCAGATGCCGCTTGCCATCGTGGCGAACCTGGGCGTGCGGAGTTGGCCGGTGGTTGGGTGGGTGTGCCGCGTGATGGGTATTGTTTTCGTGGACCGGAGCCGCCGCACCCAGACGGCTGATTTTGTGGACGAGGTGCAGCAGAAATTGCGGAAGGGCGTGCGGGTGCTGGTCTTCCCCGAGGGCACCACCAGCAGCGAGGTGTTGCCGCGTCCGTTCAAGACCGGTGCCTTCGAGGCGGTGGCCGAGATGCCGGACGGGGCGGTGCTGCCGCTCTACCTGCGGCCCGTCGCTGTAGCGGGAGAGGCGGCCACGGGGGCGGTGCGGCAGCGGCTCGTGTGGGCCGACGCCGCGCCGAGTTTCCTCGCGCACGGCTGGCAGCTCTTGGGGCTGGGGCGGATCGACGTGGTGCTGCATGTGGGCGAGCCCGTGCCCACGAAGGGCCTGGACCGGAAGCAACTTGCCCGCCGCACGCATGCCGAGGTCACGGCGCTGGCCGAGCAGGCTGCGTAACACGCGCGGCGTGAGGTCGTCCAACGGGCAAACGTGCCTGATTTTGCGGCGGCTAAGCCTTGAGCATTCTGGCATTTACCGTACCTTTTGATCACCGTACCATTGCCGTGTCTTGTGAAACAAAGGGCGGGGTGGCGGGTGAATTCAGCTCGGCGGGGGCTTCATCTTTTTAACGGGCGGTGTCCATGGAGAAGCGGCTTCGGGAGCGGAATATAACGCTAGTAATCGGGATCGGGCTGGTGCTCGTCGGTCTACTGGCCGGCATTTTTACGATGCTCCTGCTGGACCGGCAGGAAGCTTCCGGCGAGACGCCGCGCGTGGTCGAGCGCGTTGAACTAGGCAGCCGCGACGCCCTGCGCCCCCAACTCACCGCTGAGACGGACCGCGCCGAAGGGCCGGTCGGCGCCCTCACGCTCAACCAGATGTTCAAGCAGGTGGCCTCGCACGTCACGCCTGCCGTCGTCTACCTCGAAATCGAGCAGGGCGGCTCAGCCGATTTCCCCCGCGACCTTTTCCATCAGTTCGACGAAGAGTCCCGCGAGCGCTTCTTTCAGGACAACATGCCGCGCCAGAGTGTGGGCAGCGGCGTCATCATCAGCCCGCAGGGGTACGTCGTCACCAACCACCACGTCGTCGAAGGCGCCGACAAGATCCGTGTGGTCCTTTCCGACAAACGCCAGTACACGGGCGAGGTCGTCGGGGTAGACCGCTCGACCGACCTGGCGGTGGTTAAGGTCGAGGACGGCGCCGGCCTGCCCGTCATCCCTCTCGGCGATTCCGACGCGGTGCAGGTGGGTGAGTGGGTCCTCGCCGTGGGCAATCCCTTCCGCCTAACGTCCACCGTTACTGCCGGGATCGTCAGCGCGCTCGGGCGGCAGGTTAATATTATCGAGGATGAATTTAGCATCGAGGATTTCATCCAGACCGACGAC
>JAHEMB010000670.1 GCA_024643915.1 Rhodothermaceae bacterium
CCTGTAGCGTTCTGGAAGCGTCTATTTCTCCAGCGTAGCGGATCGCGCATTGCCATTCTCTGGAAGATGCATTCCATGATACATGAGGTTTGATAGCAGTAAAGCGTGATAAAAAGTTTGACGTTCCTGTAACCTGTTGTTATTATGGCGCCGCGCGTCAACGCACGTTGCCAGAGCTCCTTCAAAGTGTGCGGCGCGCAGAAAAGTACAAAGAACTCGTTCTATAGATTTGGCTTTGCGGCTTTTGTGCCGATAGCAAAAGGCAGTAAACCTGGGGACCCTTATGCTGCGGAATTATGTGAAGGTGGCTCTGCGGGGACTGGGCCGCCGCATCGGGTACACGTTCATCAACGTGTTGGGGCTGGCGGTGGGGCTTACCTGCGTCTTCCTCATCGGCTTGTTCATCCGGCACGAACTCTCGTACGACCGTTTTCACGAACACGCCGACCGCATCTACCGCGTGGTGGAGGTCTACGAGGAGGACGGACAGCTCATCGAGGAGTCGGTCAGCAACCCGTTTCCGGTGGGGCCGGCGCTCGAAGACGCCTTCGACCTCACGATGGTGCGGTTCTACCCACCCTATTTCATCACCCCGCTCGTCAGCTACCAGGACCGCCGCTTCTACGAGAGCCGCTTCTTCTTTGCCGATTCGACGGTTTTCGAGGTCTTCTCCTTCGAGATGCTGCGCGGCAACCCGGCTACGGCCCTCGACGCCCCGAGCACCGTCGTCCTGACCGAATCCACGGCGCAGCGCTATTTCGGGGAGGGAGATCCGCTCGGCAAGACGCTCCGCTTCGATGGGAAGTTTGACCTGGAGGTGACGGGCGTGGTAGCGGACCCGCCCGCGAACGCTCATTTCCAGTTCGATTTCCTCGCCTCCTTGCAACCCCTCGAAACCATCGTGGCCGCCTCCGATTTCGACGGGCTGCTTGACGAGATCACAGACTGGTTCTGGAACCCGGCCTATACCTACGTGCTGCTGCCCGAGGGCACGTCGAGTGAGGACATGAACGTGCGAATTCCGGGCTTCATGAGGACGCACGCGCCGGCGTGGGCGCAAGAGGGTATCACGCTCTATTTCCAGCCCCTCACCGATATCCACCTCCACTCCCAACTCGACAACGAACTGGCGCCGAACGGGAGTATGCGGACGGTACGCCTCTTCACCATCATCGCCCTTTTCATCCTGCTCATTGCCTGCATCAACTTCATGAACCTGAGCACGGCCCGGTCGATGCAGCGGGCCAAAGAGGTGGGGATGCGTAAGGTGCTGGGGGCCGAGCGGCCGCAACTCGTGGCGCAGTTCCTCGGCGAGTCGATCTTCGTGAGCCTGACGGCGACCCTGCTGGCCGCTGCCGCCACGTTGGCCCTCTTGCCGGCGTTCGGGCAGTTGCTGGGCGCTGAACTGCCGCGTGGCCTCTGGGTCAGCCCGCTCTTTTTCGGGGCGGCGCTGGGGGTGGCGCTCGTGGTGGGGCTGCTGGCGGGGCTGTACCCGGCCTTCGTCCTTTCGGCCTACGAGCCCATCAAGACGCTCAAGGGCGAGGCGTCGACGCGCTCCCCCTCGGCCACGCGGCTACGGCAGGGGCTCGTCGTGACGCAGTTCGCCATCTCCATCGCCCTCCTCGTCAGCACGTTCGTCGTCTATCAGCAGGTGCAGTACCTGAAGAACAAAGAGCTGGGTTTTGAGAAGGAACAGGTGGTGATGATCCCGATCCAGGGCACGCCCATCAAGGAGAACCCGAAGACGTTCAAGGACGAGTTGCGGCGCAGCAGCCCCGTCGTCGTCGCCTCGGCCGTCTCAGAGCCCCTCGGGATGAATGAGATCGTGATGGGCTTTCACTTCGAGGGGTTTGACGAGATGCGACCCGTGCGTGCCATCGCCGCCGATGTCGATTTCAACGAGGTCTTCGGTATCGAGATGATCGCCGGGCGCAGCTTCGACCCGCGGCGGACGGCGGAGGAGAACAACTGCATGCTCAACGAGACCCTGGCGAAGGAGCTGGGCTGGGGCGAGCAAGCCGTGGGCAAGCGCCTCATCACGGAGCGCAGAGCCGAGATCGTCGGCGTGATGCGTGACTTCCACTACGCTTCGTTGCGCGAGGGCGTGGCGCCGTTTGCCGTTTGCCACCTGCCCGAGATCTTCGACTTCGTAGCGGCGCGCGTGGCTCCGGGCAGTGCCGGCACCGTCATGGCCTCCATCGAGACCGTCTGGCACCAGTTCGTCCCGGAGCGCCCCTTCGCCGGCTTCTTCCTGGACGCGCGTCTTGATCAACTCTACCGCACTGAGCAGCGGCTGGGCGGGGCCTTCGGCGTCTTCGCCGGGCTGGCCATCTTCGTGGCGTGCCTGGGGTTGCTCGGCTTGGCTGCTTTCACGGCGGAGCGGCGCGTGAAGGAGATCGGCGTGCGCAAGGTGCTCGGCGCTTCCGTTTCCAGCATTGTCTTCATGCTCTCGTCGGACTTCCTCAAGCTCGTGGGGGTGGCCTTCGTGGTAGCCGCGCCGCTCGCCTACTTTGGCATGCGCGCCTGGCTCGCCGACTTTGTCTACCGCATCGACCTGGGCGTGGGCGCTTTCGTACTGGCCGGCGTGCTCGCCGTCGCCGTCGCCTGGCTGACCATTGGCTACCAGGCCCTCCGCGCCGCCACCGCCGACCCCGTCAAGAGCCTTCGCTATGAATGAGCAATGATCAATTGCTCATTCCTCATTGATAATTTTTCCTCTTCCGTGTCGTGTTTGCGGTGCGTTTTACGTTTCTCTTAGTGGGGCAGCAGCTCGTCGTCCAAGATTAGAGAAGCTGTTGCCGGCGGTGAATATTTACACCGCTGTAGGGGCGCACCGTGCGGGCTTGGGGCAAGGCCGTGCGTCTCACCCCCTCGTCATAGCGGCTCCTCCTCGCACGGGGGG
>JAHEMB010000671.1 GCA_024643915.1 Rhodothermaceae bacterium
AGTAAAGCCACAGCCGACGTCTCGGCGGCATACACCAGGGGGATTCCGGCGCGGTGCCAGCGGCCATCGTGCCGGAGTGAGCCGACGCCGGTGTAGGCGCTCTCCTGATAACGCCGCTGGGTGAGCCGATACGCGGTCCGTGTCACGCCGCCGTGCCGTACTGGATGACGGCCAACATATCCTCAACGGCGCCCCGTCCCGGCTCAGTGTCGGCGTGCTGAAGCGGCGTCTCGCCGCCGAGCAGGGCCTTGGAGGTGGTGAGCCACGCGACAGCGCTCTCGACATGCCCGTCGAAGGCATTGATGGCCCGCTCGCTCAAGCGGATCAGCCGCACGAGGCGGTCGGACTCCGGCTGCGTCAGGCGGCCCTCATGGCGGCGCCGGGCAAGGGTGCGCTCGGAGATGAGCAGCAGGCGGGCCACCTGCTGCAACGAAAGGCCCAGCAGGGCGCCAAAGCGTTCCAGTTCCTGGTAGGAGAGGCCGACGCGGATCTGTTGTGGGTCGTGCTTCTCGAACGTCATGGTTGCCATCGCGCTTCCCGGCTGATCTCAAGAGGCTTTCGAATGGCACAGCCATTTTTCCAGAAGGTTCCGCCATATGGCAGTAACTATGATTCCTTTGATGCCTCCTCCGCGTACCGCCGCACCCGCTTCTCGATGCGCTCCTCCTCGTCGCGCGCCCGCCAGACCTCCAGCCGCTGGCCGATGGTGCGCTCGTAGCCCAGCTCGCGTGGCTGGTAGAAGTACAGGCCCTGCATTTCGGGCGGCAGGTATTGCTCGGGCACGTAGCCCTCGCGGTAGGCGTGCGGGTATTTGTAGCCCACGCCGTGGCCCAGCCCTTTCTTGTCCCTGCTGGCGTCTTTGAGCGCGTTCGGTACGTCCCCGGTCTGCTCCTTTTCGACGTGGCGGAGGGCGTCGAAGTAGGCGAAGGCGCTGTTGCTCTTGGGCGCGGTGGCCAGGTAGAGGCAGCACTCGGCCAGGAGGAACTGCCCCTCCGGCATCCCCACGTACTCGAAGCCCTGCGCCGCCGCCGAAGCAATTTGCAGGGCGCGCGGGTCGGCCAGCCCCACGTCCTCACCGGCAAATATGAGCATGCGGCGGAGGAGGAAGCGCGGATCTTCCCCGGCGTAGACCATCCTCGCGAGCCAGTAGAGGGCGGCGTCCGGGTCGCTGCCCCGCAGGCTCTTGATGAAAGCGCTGATGGTGTCGAAGTGCGCATCGCCCTCTTTGTCGTAGAGGACGGCGCGGCGCTGGATCGAATCCTCGGCCACCGCCAGGTCGATGCGAACGAGGCCGTCGTCGTCCGGCTCGGTCGTTTCCACGGCCAGCTCCAGAGCGTTGAGGAGCGAGCGGGCGTCGCCGTTGGCGGTGGAGACGAGGTGGGCGAGCGCGTCGTCGTCGATCCGCACGTCCAGCTTCCCGTAGCCGCGCTCGGCATCGGCGAGGGCCTGCTTCGCCACCGCGCGCAGGTCGTCTTCGGTCAAGGTGCGCAGCTCGAAAATGCGGGAGCGGCTGACGAGCGCCTTGTTGACCTCGAAGTAGGGATTCTCGGTGGTGGCGCCGATGAAGATGACGGTGCCGTTCTCGACGTGCGGCAGCAGGGCGTCCTGCTGCGCCTTGTTGAAGCGGTGCACCTCATCGACGAAGAGGATGGTGCGCTGGCGGTGGAGTTGCAACCGCTCCTGTGCCTCGGCGATGGCCGCGCGGATATCCTTCACGCCCGAGAGGACGGCGTTGAGGGAGGTGAAGTGCGAGGCCGTCGTGTTCGCGATGATACGGGCAAGCGTGGTCTTGCCCGCGCCCGGCGGCCCGTAGAAAATGACGGAGGTGACGCGGTCCGCCTCGATGGCGCGACGCAGGAGCTTCCCCCGCCCCAGGATGTGCGGCTGCCCCACAAACTGATCGAGGGTGCGAGGGCGCATGCGGTCGGCCAGGGGCGCCTGCTCGGCCTGATAGCGCGCGGCGGCTTCGGCGAAAAGATCGGGCATGATGGGTTGTCGGTTGGCCAGATGCTCGGCAGCAATTATGGGAGTCGGTCTTACATTGCTTGAACACATGAAGGGAGGAACGGATCTCACGAAAGCGGTCAGCTTTTTTCTTCGATGTGCTTGCCGGCAACCTCTGCGGGCGGCTTTCAAGTTTGCGCTTTCCGCGTTACCTTGCGCGGACGGTGCACGGCTCAGTAAGTGTCTTGTCTGCCCGAGGTTTTTCATGATTCGCTTCTCTAGGATTGCGCTTCTGCTTTTCTCGGGGCTGCTCCTGCTTGGCGGCTGCAAGCGGTTCGCCCGGGTCGATCGCGTGATCGCATCGCCCGACGATCCTCCGCTCCCCCTTTTCGAGGCAGCGACCAAGGAGGCGCCGTTCCTCAAAGCACACCTGATGAACGGACAGATGTACGTCCTCTCGAACTGGCGGGTAGCGCGGGAGGCCGGCCAGGTCCTCGGCGAGGGCGCCCTCCTGGATCTCAACCGGGATACCCTCGCGCGCGGCGCGTTCGCGGTGCCCCTCGACTCGGTGGCTCTGCTGGAGACGAACCGGCTGCAACCCTCCAGCCCGGCCCTCTCGCTCACCGTCCTCACCGGCATCTCGGCGGCGGTGACGGTGGCCTGCCTGTCGAACCCCAAAGCCTGCTTCGGCTCGTGTCCCACCTTCTACACCTCCGGCGCCGATGGCCCCCTCCTCCAGGCCGAGGGCTTCTCCTCCAGCATCGCCCCCTCCCTCGAAGCCGCCGACGTGGATGCCCTCGCCCGAACACGCGCCACAGGGACAACCTTCCGCGTAGAGATGCGCAACGAGGCGCTGGAGACGCATGTCGTCCGCCACGTCGATCTGCTGGCAGCGCCCCGGCCCGAGGGCGGGCGCGTGATGGCCGGCGTCGATGGGCGCTTCCATGCGGTGCGC
>JAHEMB010000672.1 GCA_024643915.1 Rhodothermaceae bacterium
CCATCATAATCGCCCCACGCCATCCATCCGGATGAGACGGGGCGCAACGCCGCGTCAGCATCGACGAGAGTACCGCTGTCATTCCGGTAAAGCAGGGTGCGCATCTCCCCGGCGGCATCCTCTCCCAGGAGGGCAAGGTCGAGGTCGCCGTCATTGTCATAGTCACCCCAGGCGGCCATGCTGTTGGTCAGGTCTTCGAGGCCGGCCTCCACCGCGACAAAAGTACCGGCGTCATTGCGGTAGAGGCACGTCAGCGGCCCGTCTGCATGCCGCCCGGTAAGGAGCACGTCGAGGTCGCCGTCGTTGTCATAATCGCCCCACACTCCGGTACCGAGGGTGACGTCGGCGAGGTCGGTATCGACCAGCACGAGGCGTTCCGGGTCATTGCGGTAGAGTTGGGTGGCAGGCCCGGCACGCTCGCCCGTCTGCAGCAGATCGAGGTCACCGTCGTTGTCATAATCGCCCCAGGCGAGGGAGGTGTTGCGCAGGCCCGGCAGACCCATGCGCGTATCGACGAAGGCGCCGGCCTCGTTGCGCAAGAGAGAGGTGGCGGATTGATTGATCGCAAAACCGACGTAGACGAAGTCGAGGTCGCCGTCGCCGTCATAGTCGCCCCAGGCGCCGGCCCCGAAGGCGGCGCCTGGCGTGGTAAGGGAAAGGCTAGTGAAAAGCCCACCGTCGTTGCGGTAGACGTGGGCGCCGGTGTTGCCTACGAGCAGCACGTCGAGGTCGCCGTCGCCGTCATAATCGCCCCAGGCGGCCTCGCCGTTTAGCAAGCCTCCCAACCCGGCAGCGATCTCCGTGAAAGTCAGGGTAGGCAGGGCGCTCACTTCGGCTGAAGAGGCGCTCTCGTTGCCGGCCTCGTCCACGGCCGTCACGCGATAGAAATAGGTTGCGCCCGCCGACACGTCGGTGTCTTCGTACGACGTCTGCCCGGCCGGCACGGCAGCAACCACCTGCGCCGATCCCGGTTGCGTACCCCGGTAGATACGGTAGCGTGCCACGTCCGGCTCGGGGCTGGCCTGCCAGCGCAGCACCACCCGCTCGATCCCCGCCTCGGCTGTGAAATCCTCCGGCGCTGACGGTGGCGTGACGTCGCCCGACGCGTCGATGGTGAACGATTGCACCGGGGCAAAAGACGAGGCGGCGTAGGAGGCGTCAAGGGCCTGCACGGTCCAATAGTAGGTGCCGGGCGGCAGCCTGCGGAGTTGCCACGTGGTGCTGTGCCCCGCGTTGCCGGGCCCGGCCATCAGGGGCCGACCGGTCTCCGCCTCAGAAAGCGTTGCCAGCACGTCGCCCGCGCCCGGCGCCGTTCCCACGCGGAGGCCGTAGGTGAGGTTGCTTTGCTGCGTGCGGTCATCCCCCGATGGCTGCCAGGAAAGGGTCACGCGGTTTCCCTCCACCTGGGCCTGGAGCCCCGCCGGTGGTGCCGGCGGCGCGTTGCCGGCGAGGTTGTTGATGTAGAACTGCGTACTGGGAGGATCGCTGTTTATGGGCGGCTCGACGATTTCGACGAAGCCGGTGATGAAGACGTCGAGGTCACCGTCTCGCTCGTAGTCACCCAGGGCGAACGCGCTGTGCTGGGTCTCGGAGATCTTGTGGTAGAGCGCGAGGGCGCCGCCTTCGTTCCGGTACATCCTCGTTTGAAAGGCCTGGGTGGCCCGGTGCTGCCCGCTCAACAATACATCGAGGTCGCCATCGTTGTCGAGGTCGCCGAGGGCGAGATCTCCGCCGTAGAGGCCCTCGGCTTCGAACAGCCGCTCTTCGAAGGTGTCCGCCCCCACGTTTTGGAAAAGGGTCGTGATGCCTTCCAGAATAAACGGATTCAGCCGCCCGCCCGCGAGGATCACGTCGAGGTCGCCGTCGCCGTCGTAATCGAACCAGCCTGCCCTGCTGTGGCTCAGGCCGGGCAACCCGGCGTCGAGGTCCACGAAGACGCCCCCCTCGTTGCGGTAGATGGCCGAGACAAAAACGCCCGTCTCCGTCGCGCCCGTCATCAGGGCGTCGAGGTCCCCGTCCCGGTCGTAGTCGCCCCAAATGGCCTGACCAAAAGCGAGGGCGGGGAAGGGGGTCTCCAAAAGAGAAAAAAGCCCATCGCCTTCGTTGCGGTAGAGAAGCGTTTGGTGGCGCCCCGCCGCCGACAGGCCGGTCATGAGCAGGTCGAGGTCCCCGTCATTGTCGTAATCGCCCCAGTCCGCCGAGCCGCTGTGCAGGCCGGGGATGTCGAGAGAGACCTCGGTGAAGGCAAAAGGACCCTGCTGCAAGAATAATTTGGCGACCGGCGCATACGGCGCCCCGCCCCGCGTAGCCCCAACGACGAAAAGATCGAGGTCCCCGTCGCCCTCGTAATCGAGCGCCTCCAGGCTGCTGTAGTACAGGCCGGGGATTCCGGGTAGCGCTCGCTCTTCGTAGAAGTGCTGGATATCGAACAGCGTCACGTCCACCCGTTCGGTCATCACGCGGGCCAGGTAGGAGCGGAGGAACGGCCTGTTGAGGGAGGGGAGGGCGGAGAGGGAGGACGGCAACCCGCTGATGACCACGTCGATCCGGTCCTGCGAGAGGGGATCTTCAAGCGCGTTGATGGGGTCGATGGCCGGCACCTGGGCAAAGTCGGCCAGCAGCACTGCCCCGTGATAGAAGTCCCGGTACAGCGGCAGCCCCTGGACCCGCACCGTCTGGAAGCCGGGCGGCGCCGTGGGCGGGTTGGCCGCCTGGGCCAGCGCTTCATAGCCCCCCCAAGGAGAGAGCAACCCAATGAGGAGCAGCAGAAACCCCTCGCGCCTCCACCTCCCTGGCCTGCTGCACGCTGACGAAGAATCCTTTACACCAAGTGTCTGCTTAACTTCATTCATCGAACTGTAGCGAGGTACTGCGGATTAGCTAGCGCAAGAGCGTCAT
>JAHEMB010000673.1 GCA_024643915.1 Rhodothermaceae bacterium
CACAGGGGGTACATCGGAGAGGAAGGCAGAGCAGCCTGCCAGGGCCAGCATCGCGCCGAGGGCAAGCGCAGCGAGCGGGAAGCGAAAACGCGCATCGCAAAAGTCGCCCTTCCCACTCCCCGAGAAATCCTCGTCCATACGTTTACACGTCCAAACGTCCACACGCAAAATCATGGAATGATTTTGTTCAACTCGTACTCGATGATGCCCTCGGCGCCGGCCCGCTTGAGTTCGGGGAGGAGCTTGCGCACTTCGCGTTCCTCAATGACCGTCTCGATGGCGACCCAGTCGTCGCCGAAGGCGAGGGGGGAGACGGTGGGCATGCGGAGGGCGGGCAGCACCTCGATCACACGCATGGCGTCTTCGCGGCGGGCGTTGAGCTTGAGGCCCACCTTACCCTCGGCCCGGATAGCGCCCTGCATCAGCATCGCGATGTTCTCGATCTTGCGCCGCTTCCACGGGTCGTCCCATGCCGCCTTGTTGGCGATGAGCTGCGTGTTCGACTCCATCAGCACCTCGACGATGCGCAGCTTGTTGGCCCGTAGCGAGGTGCCCGTCTCCGTCACTTCGACGATGGCGTCTACCAACTCAGGGCACTTGGCCTCGGTGGCGCCCCACGAGAATTCGACGTCTGCCTCGACACCGTGTTTGGCGAGCCACTTCCGCGTGATGTTGACCACTTCGGTGGCGATGCGCTTGCCGGCGAGGTCGTGGACGGTGTGGATGTCCGAGCTTTCGGGCACAGCGAGGACCCAGCGCACGGGCCGCATGCTGCTCTTCGAGTAGATGAGGTCGGCGACGGGGACGACCTCACTGTCGGTCTCGATGATCCAGTCCTTGCCGGTGATGCCCGCGTCGAAGACGCCGTCTTGGACGTAACGCGCCATCTCCTGGGCCCGCACCAGCATCGCCGTCAGCTCCTCGTCGTCGATGGAGGGGAAGTAGGAGCGGTCGTGGGTGGTGAAGTCGTAGCCGGCCCGGTGCATCAACTCCATCGTCGATTCCTGGAGGCTGCCTTTGGGCAGGCCGAGCTTGAGGAGGGGCGTCGGCGTGCCGTTCTGAGCGGCGGCGCGCTCGGTTTCGTTGGTCGTTTTCGTGGCGGACATTATGCTCTCTTGTGATTGATACGCTTTCAATTTGCTCCATGCCTCCCGCCTCAATCCACCGTCGCCACCTCGGCGCGGGGGGCGGCCTGGGCGGCGGTGCGGAAGGTGTAGGCGATGACCTCCATTTGCCGGAGGAACTCGCGCTTCTCGTAGCCGGGGGCGAAGACCATCCCGTCGATCAGGTAGATGCGGGCGCTCGGCTCGTCGTAGAAAGCGTAGGTGACGAAGGGGCCGCCCATCGCCTGGTTCTGAACGAGGGAGCCGTCTGCGGCCTCACTCACCATGTACCACAGGCCGCGCGTCTCGAAGCCGTAGCGGTCGATGAAGTTGATGTTTTCCGTCTCCAGCGGGCGGCGGCGGTCGATGAGGGCGTAATCGCCGAGGTTGCCCTGGAGGTACTCGCGGGCCAGGGAGTCACGCATGCGGTAGATCCACTCGGGCGCGAGGAGCGAGGGATCGGCGTTTTCCCAGTAATGCACCAGGAGCCCGCGCCAGGTGTCCGGTAGCACGCGCCGCAGCCAGATGGTGTTGAGCGTGTCTTTGGCGATGACGTAGTCGTGCTGCACGTTGACGGCGAAGCCGTGCCGCTCCATCAGGAGCGCTTCGAGGTCCTGCTGCCGCCCCCGGTCGAACATGTCTTCGCGGACGCGGGTGCGCGTGATCTCGTTGAAGACGTAGCGGAGCGACTGGCCCTCCTGCTGGAGCGTGCGGATCAGCTCTTCGGGCGTCTCGGCGGTGACGTAGGCTACCTGCTGCCCGCGTCGCCACACATTCTCTTTGTAGACAGCGGCGCCGCCCCGCTCACGGATGGCCTCCGCCGCGCCCTCACCCAGGCGGCTCCGCATGAAGCGCGCCTCGTTGGTCGAGTCGCTCAGGACGGCCACGAAGACGAGGTTCTTGAGGGTGGTCACCCGGTCGAGCATCCCCTGCGATTCGAGCGTCACCTGCCGCAGGTCGAAGCTGCGCTCGGGCGCGGGGAGCGTGCCGATGAGTTCGCCCACCGTCTCGCGGATGGCGTCGCCGACGGGCCCCTGCCACCGCGTCGAGTCGATGACGATGGTGATCTCGCCTTCCTTGCCGACGGCGTCAGGCTGGTAGCTCCCGGATCCGCACGCCGCCAGGCCCAGCATCAGCAGGCCGGCGAGAAAAAGGTGTATCACACGAAAAAGCTTCATTCTCTCTGGCATTTTGCCCCGTTAGGGTCAATCTGTAGCGTGTCCTTGAATGCGTCAGCCGGACGGGTGTTGCCCGCAGAGGATCAACGATCTATGTAGATGTTGCTAAACAGGGCTTTCGCAGGGGTAGGGAGCCAGAAGAGGGGTGAGGAGGGAGGAGAGATCGGTGAACCCGAGCGGATCGCCGCACGCGCCCCTCTGTTGCCTCTATCCTCCATCGTCTATCGTCCATCCTCTATCCTCCCTTCCTCGCCATATTTGAGCCGCCGGGCGAAGCGTTGCACCGCCGTCCGTCGCGCGGCCGCCGAAAGCGTTTCATCGTCCCACAGCCGTTCGACCTCGTTGATGAGGGCAGAGCCGACGATGAAGCCGTCGGTGGAGCGGCTTAGGCGGGCGGCGTCTTCGTGCGTGCGGATACCGAAGCCGACGAGGAGCGGGTTGCGCCGGATGTGCCGCCGCGCCCGCGCCAGGTACGCCTCCACCCGCTCCATCCCGTCGAGCGCGCTCCCCGTGAGGCCGGCGACGGAGACGGCATAAACGAACCCGCTCGCCCGCCCGTCGATGGCTTCGATGCGTTCGTCCGGCGTGTTGGGGGCGATGAGGAAGACGAGGTCGAG